>NZ_ONDD01000006.1 GCF_900316465.1 uncultured Fibrobacter sp.
TCGAGAGGACCTCTCCAGGTTCCCGAAACGGAAGACCCGATCTTTGCGAATGCACTTGACCGCCTGCGCGTAAGCCGCGTGAACCCTGAACTTTTGAAAGCACTGGAGGCAAACATGTTCGATCGTCATGAATACGAAGTTCTCGAAGCCGAAGCCTTCTTGAAGGGCCAAGCGAAAGGCCTTGCTAGTGGCATGGAAAAAGGTTTGGCGCAGGGCATGGAAAAAGGCGCCCAGCAGGAGCGCGAAAAGAATAATGCTGACAATGCTGTTCGCGACACCAAACGGGCCGACTACTTGCGTTCGCAGAACGTGCCGGAGAACGTGATTACGGCGATGCTCGCCTTGAAATAGCATTTTATGTTAGGTTAAAAAATCTAAAGTCGATCCTTGGGGTCGGCTTTTTCAATCTAAACATAGATGATGATATTTTTTTAAATTTGGCATAAAAGATTGAGGTTATTGGAGGTCTTCCATGAAAAAGATTTTTGCGTTATTGTCTCTTTTAGCCCTGCTCGCAGCATGTGGTGATGAATCTAGTAGCTCCGCTCCCGATCCAATCGGTGAAATCTCGTCGAGTAGCAATGAGGAGCTCGGTTCCAGTTCTTCTGTAGCGGAAAAGAATTCTTCTAGCTCCGTAAGTGGAAAGAATAGTAGCTCGTCGGTGGTTGAGCCGAGTAGTAGTGAATTGTTTTTCCATCGCTGTGATGATGGCGACTCAACATCTTCCCAAGGCGGTGGTTACATATACTATTTCATATGCAAAGATAATGAGTGGGAAGATTATAGAAAGGTTCGTAAAGATTCCCTTGATTCTCTCGCAGCAATCGAAAAAAATAAGGAACACCCCAATATGGATAGCCTTTTTTCGGGCTACGATGGAGAGTATTTAGAGTTCGAAGATCCACGAGATGGTCGCAAATACAAGTATTTTGAATTTGATGGATCCTCTGATTTTGGAAGCTATGCGACTTTTTATGTGATGGCTGAAAACTTGAATTATGGCAAGATGGTTCACAGCAGTACGACTAAATTTGACGACGAAGTGACAGAAAAAATGTGCTACGTAGACGACGAATGGTTCTGCGACAACCACTTTGGCGGTCTGTACACTTGGGCCGAGGCAATGAATTTACCCAAGGTTTGCGATTCTGTTGCCGTGGACAGTAATGACGCGTGCAAGGCCATAACAGAAAAACGTGGAAGTTATCCTGGTGAAGAGTATTTGAATATCATTTGGCAGGGAATTTGTCCCGATGGTTGGCATATTATGAACCAGAGGGAATGGAGATACGTCCATGGTGATATCCGTTCGAATATTCTGTGGAAAGATAACGCTGGGTATAATACAGCCGGCTTGGCGATTATTCCTGTTGGAACATATCATCCAAACGGTAACAGTGTGTTTAGTGGGGCTCGAGAACATGCTTCAATATGGATTTCGGCTGAAAAGAATGAAACAAATGCTTATAGCATATCTTTTTTTTCTTCATCGGGTGATCATTTTTTAAGACCTAGCAGTTCCACAAAAGGATCTTTCATCTCCGTCCGTTGTGTAATGGATTCCGACAATCCCTTAGCACAAAACTAGTCCATCCCTTTTGTTCGGGCGAGGAATGCTGATGCTGAACCCAGTTCAGCATGACAGGCGGGCCGGGGCGTTGCGGGGCGGCGAGCGCCCGCAGAGGGGGTAACGGCAGACACGGCGATAGCCTGGCCGCAAAGCGAACATTCCGGAACGGCCATGTGAGCGTGCGGAGCAGGCTGAGCCGTGGCTAGAGTTAGGGGGACCCCTCCCCCTTCAACATAAGCATATTTTTTTCAGTTTTATGTTCCATTGCCCATAAAAAATATACATTATGGGTGTAAACCCTTATTTTTAGGACACTTATGGCATTTTTCCGTGCAATTTTCTATTACCTGTTCATCGCAGTCGGACTATTCGTTGTTGGCATTCCCTTCATGTTCTACAAAGGCGTTCTTTGCAGGCGCTGGGCCGACAGCACCCGCGTTTGCATCCCGTTTTTCAATGTGCTTTTCAAGCTTTCGGGAATCAAGGTCGAAATCGTAGGCAAGGAAAACATCCCGGACCACAAGAAATTCGTGCTTATCGCGAACCACCAGAGTTTTTTGGACATCAACGTGATTTGGCCATCGATTACCATGACCTCGTTCATTGCGAAGGCGGAACTCTGGAAGATTCCCGTGTTCGGCTGGGTCTTGACTAAAATCGGCTGCATTCCGGTGCACAGGAACCCGCGCAAAAATCTGGGCATGGGCGCCACCGTGAAAAAGCGCCTCGAAGACAACGTGACGATTTCCGTGTTCCCCGAAGGCCACCGCAGCAACGACGGGCACATGCTCCCGTTCCAGAACGGCATTTTCCGCATGGCCAAGGAAAACGAATTCCCGCTCCTGCCGGTGACGATTGTCGATAGCGGCAAGCGGCTTTCCAAGACCAAGTGGGCGCAGACTCCGGGTGTGGTCAAGATTGTGGTGCACCCGCTGCAGACGCCCGAAAGTTTTAGAGACAAATCCGTCGCCCAGTTGCGCGACGAGATGCACAACATGATTTCATCCGCTTTGCCTTACAGACAAAACGCCCAACAGGAGGCTTAGTATGGCCCAGCATTTACCTAGTGAAGAACAGATTATTGCCATTTTACGCGACGAACCGATGGTCGGTAGCCGCTTACGTAGCGCGCTTGGCCTTCCGAAAAAGCAGAAGATGGCCTTTAAGCAGATGCTCGCCGACATGGTGGACCGCGGGCTGTTGAAGCGTACCAGCCACAAGGAATACCAGCTGGGCGATGGCGAAAGTGTCGAAGAAAAGCGCGAAAAACGCGTGAAGAAGATTGCGGAACAGTACCCCGAAGACAACCGCCGTCCGGGTGCCCGCAGCCGCCGCCAGACGGGCAAGGAAAACGAGACCCGCGTGAAACGCGGCATTCTGCACCAGACGGGCGAAGAAGACTGGGAAGTGCACGAACTCGATACCGGCAAGGTGTACGAGATGTGCCACCGCAGACAGGCCCCGGGCAAGGAAGGCGAAACCATCAGCTTTACGCTGTACCCGCATCCGAAACTCAAGCACAGCTACTTGGCAAAGGTAGACCGCACCGCCGAAGTCATGAACATCAGCTGGGACGAAGTCAAGACCAAGTTCATGGAAGACGCAAACTTGCCGAAGGACTTCAGCCCCGCTATCAAGAAGTATGTGGACGGCGTCAAGGAGCCGTGCGGCAAGGATTTCAAGGGCCGCGTAGATTACAGGCAGCTCACGATTCTCTGTATCGACCCCGATGGCGCCATGGACCATGACGACGCCATTAGCGTGGAACGCACCCCCAAGGGCGGCTATAGGCTGGGCGTGCACATTGCCGACGTGAGCTACTACGTGCCGGAAGGTTCCGAGCTCGACGAAGAGGCCCTGGAAAGGAGCTACACGCAGTACCTGCCGTGGACTGCCGTGCCGATGCTCCCGGAAAAACTTTCGAGCAATGTATGTAGTTTGCACCAGGGCGTTGACCGCTGCGCATTTACCTGCATGATGGAACTCGACAAGCACGCGAACGTGCTCAGCTGGGATTTCCACCGCAGTATCGTGAAGATTACCAAGTCCATCACCTACGAACAGGCGATGGAAATGATGCGAAACGGCGACGACGACATTAAGGCGCTCGCCGAGGTGACCGCACTCTTGAAGCAGAACCGCACCAAGGACGGCCTGCTGGAATTCCAGAGCACCGAATTCGGCTGCAAGTTCAACGAAAAGGGTGAACCGGAAAAGATTTACCCGCGCACGACCGACGAATCGAATTCGTGGGTGGAAGAATGCATGCTTATTGCGAACAACTGCTGCGCGAAAGAACTCAAGAAACGCAAGCTCCAGGGCATTTACCGTATCCATGAGGCTCCGGACACCAAGGACATCATGGAACTGTACTACATGTACCCGGACCTGTTCAAGGATTCTCCGGTGATGTTGCGCGACCTGGGCAAGCCCCGCAGCGGCGACACGAACCTGAACCCGACGGCATTCAAGCTGTACGAACATTTGGTGAAGCGCGCCCAGGGCGACGAGACTTTGACCAACCGCATTCTACGCAGCATGCAGAAGGCGCATTACGACAGCAACAGCTTCGGCCACTTCGCCTTGAACTGGCAGGACTACGCACACTTTACCAGCCCGATTCGCCGTTACGCCGATTTGTGGTGTCACCGTGAATTGGCGCGCAAGGGTGCCGAGATTACCGCCGAACGCAAGAACAGCGTGATTGAAGTCTGCGACCTGATTTCGGCAAACGAAGTCAAGAACCAGAAAACCGAACGCATCGCCATCAAGGTGTGCAGCTGCTGGATTTTGAAGAGCCACATCGGCGATGACTTTGAAGCTACGGTTTCGGGCATCGAGGAATGGGGCATCTACGTTTCTATCGCCGACCCGATTGCCGAAGGCCTGGTGCGCTTCCGCGATATCGCGGGCGATGACTTCTACGTATTCAACCCGGATCAGGGACTTGCCTTTGGCAAGAAGAGTGGGCGTACGTTCCGGCGCGGCGACAAGGTGCTGGTGCGCCTTTTGCGGGTAGACCCGCTGCGCGGTCAGGCTGACTTCAGCATTATCGAAAAGCTCTCTAGCGAACCGAAGAAGCGCCGCCGTCAGGGTGAATCGCGCGACGATTATGACGATTACCGCAACCGCGACGTTCGCGAACGCGCTGACCGCGCCGCCGCGGCGGAAGCCCTCGGCTACGTGAGCCAGCCCGACGAAGATTTTGACGATGACGTTCCGGAATTCGTTTCGGCACACAGCCACATGAACCGTGGCGGCCGCGGAAAATCACGCGGCGGCAGGTTCGATTCTGACGCTCCGAG
The DNA here is from genome assembly GCF_900316465.1 of uncultured Fibrobacter sp. Lineage (NCBI taxonomy): Bacteria > Pseudomonadati > Fibrobacterota > Fibrobacteria > Fibrobacterales > Fibrobacteraceae > Fibrobacter > uncultured Fibrobacter sp. The sequence continues at coordinate 4,876 of NZ_ONDD01000006.1, forward strand.
CTTCGAGCGTTCTGGCCGCAGCTCTCGCGGCAGAGGCGGACGCAACGACCGTGGCGACGACCGCGAAGGATTCCACGTAGCAAGCAAACCGCGTAAGGGCGGCTCCCGCAAGGGTGCTGGCCGCAGCCAAAGCCGCGGACGCGGCGGCAGAAGGTAACGCGCAATAAGTAATGTGAGATGAGTAATGTCTAGTAACGGCAAGGTCATTCTTTACGCAAGCTACCAGACCGGGGAAAACCTTCCCGGGTATGTGCGGTTTGCGCTAAAGCACCTCGCCGAGACAGACTTTACCATCGTTCTGCTCACGAACAAGCGCCCGCTTTCGGCAGAGACGATGTCGTTCCTGGAAGACAACGAAATCAAGCTTTACCTGACCGAAAATCACGGGTTCGATTTCGGCATGTGGCGCCGGTTCTTGAAGGACCTCGCCAACGGGCGCAACAACCTGATTGAATTCAACAGCATCACTCGTCTGCTGCTCACAAACGATTCCATCGTTTACTTCCAGAACAACTTTGCCGACTTTATCCGCCGCGCCGAAGCGAGTACCGCCGACGTGGTATCGCTTACGCAAAACGACGAAGTGCGTCCGCACTTGCAATCGTTCTTCTTGTACCTCAAGCAAGAAGCCTTGGGCGCCTTCTACCTGCACTTGCTCGAAACACCCGAGCAAGAAACGTTCTACGACGTGGTGCATCGCCTGGAAATCGGCATGGCGAACGTCTTCGACGAAGCCGAAATCAAGACGGCATCGCTTTACAATACGCATTTGCGCGCCCTGTTCGCCTACCCCGAACTGATTGCGCAGGGCGGCGGGTTCATCAAGCGCAAACTCTTGCAGCACCGCTTTAGCTTTAAAGAGAAGGCTCATTTTATTCGCCAAAAGGCTTACAACGCCTTGAATGCCGATTACCACAAGATGATTCTTGATGCAGGCCTTGCGCCCGACTTTAAAGAAGAATGGCTCCCGAAACCCGTCGGGAACTTAACCAGCCAAGCCCTCGACAGACTTTGGCAAAAGGCCTTCTATAGAGTAGGCTGGCCCGTACTCAGGACAGCCATTAAAACGAAATACAAAATACTCGGCAAGCCGCTTGACGGCGACGAGTACAAGTAACTATTTCACCTTGATAAACGTGGTCACCTGAAGGGAATCGGTTTCAACGATTCCTTTTTCGTAATGCGTGTAGCCTAGAGTCCACGTGACCGTGGTGTCCGACGACGGCAATTCATCAGCAGCAAAATAATAGGAACGTTCTCTTATTTCTTCTTCCGAAGGCCAATACGTTATGATTGCGCCATCCTTTGTTGTAACAACATCGTATGTAGGTGTTGCGATTTTTACAGTGACAGGCAATTCCCAGAAATTCAACTTGGACTGAACCTTAAAAGAAACACGAGTGCTATCGGATCTGCTAAAATCAAGCGTATCTAAAAGCGCGCGCACCGCCGTAGAATCAAACGGACTCTTGGTCGCCTTATAAACAAACTCCGGTGGAATAAAATCTGTCTGGCGATTGTCTCCATAATTGACGAAAGTGGTATCGTTAATACTGACGTATTCTTCCTCGTGCCACGCATCAATATAAATCGTATCTAGAACATGGACGAAGATCGTATTCTCATCCGGCTCGAAGAAGACCTCATCGAGGGGTTCAATTCGAGTAATACAGCATTTATCCGTCCATACAATGTAGCGTTCCGCTTGGCAAGATACGCTGGAATCGTTCACATCACATGTCAAAGCTTTTGAATTCATCGTGACCGTATCGACCATTCCGCTATCCTTGCGATAAACAAAGCTCGTGTACGATGTGGTGTCATAAAGGGTGTCGTAAATCGTATCCTTGTAGACAACTAGAGTGTCATGCAAATATATCGTATCTTTTGCAATCTCAGGATTTTCGGGGCCGTCTACAACCACGGAATCCCCAGGAAGCATTTCAGCAATCTCCAAGGAATCATTCGCCGGATTGTCTACGGGATTATCAACAGGAGCTTTTGCCGTATCTTGCGGCAAAATGGCCGGCGTATTGGGGAGCGGATTTTCGGTGCTTCCATGCGGATTGGGGTCTTCCACCTCGATATTCAAAGAACACGCCCCCAAAAAGGCGGTAATCAGGAATGCCCCTATAGGGAAAAGTGTGCGTTTCATAAGTCCTCCTAGCTCAATCCAAACTTCTGTATACAAAAATAAAAACATCCTCGTCAAAACGGGGATGTTTTATTCATGTGTCAAAAATGAGTGACTTATGGCACGGATTTACGACATCCATGCGCGCAATCGAATTACTTCACGATTTCAGCGTCGACGACCTTCTTGCCGTTCATGGTTTTGGGGCCATTATTGCCGTTATCGCGGCGGATAATCTTGTACTGAATGATGCTCCAGAAGTTGGACACAATCCAGTAGAGCACGAGGCCAGAAGGCATCACGGCGCTGAACAGGAACATCATGGCAGGCATCATCCACACCATCATCTTCTGCTGGGCGGGATCCATGGCGCCGTTGCCGCTCATGGTCACCTTGGTCTGGAAGTAGGTGGTGACCACCATGATCCACGGGAGGAGTGCAAGGCCATCGGGCATGAGGAACGGAATGCTGAAGCCGTGGAAAATCACGTCGCTGCGGCTAAGGTCGGTAATCCAGAGGAAGGCCGGCATGCCGCGGAGTTCAACAGCGCGACCGAGCACGAAGAAGAGGCCCATGAAGATCGGCATCTGGATAATCATCGGGAGGCAGCCACCGGTGCAGCTAGCCAGCGGGTTCACACCGTTCTTGGCGTAGAGTTCCATGACGGCGGCCTGCTTCTTCTGCGGATCGCTGCGATACTTCACGTTGATTTCGTCGAGCTGCGGTTTGAGCTTGCTCATGGCAGAAGTCGACTTGAGCTGCTTGATGGTGAACGGAGTCGTAATACCGCGGACAATGAAGGTCACGAGGATAATGGCGACGCCGTAGTTCGGAATAATCGAGTAGAAGAACTTGAGCAGCTTGAGCAGCATGGCGCAAATCCACACGAACCAGACGCTGGAACCCGGGAACCACTTGGAACCGGTCACGATGATCTTTTCGTAGCCCTGGCCGAGAGCTTCGACTTCGGACCATTCGAGCGGGAGAACCATGAAGTTGTAAGCGATAGAATCACCGCGGACGGCGTCTGCAATGGAGAGGCTGTAGGTACCCGGATCCGGGTTGCCTTCGGTGGCGGTGTTAATGTGCTTGGCCTTGACCTGTGCGGGCACCGGAGAATCGAACTGCACCGACATAGCCACATACTTACGACGCATGCCGACCCAGTAGTAGTTGGCGTTGTCGAAGGTCATGGCGTCAGAGAAGGTTTCGCGTTCGGTGATTTCGTTGTTCTTGAAAATCACTTCGCTAAAGAAATAGCTTGTACCGCCGAAGCTCTTGCCCTTCGGAATCACTTCGGTTTCGCGCATGCCGCCCTTCCAGGAGAGCTCGTAGTTGTCGACGCGGAAACCCTTGAACTTGTTCACCTGGCGTACTGCGACGCCGGCCTTGGTGAAGCCGTAGCTACGCACCAACTGGTTGCCATTGGCATCGGTAAAGACGAACTGCACCGTGGTATCGTTTTCGACATTGATCCATTCCGGAGCGTCTACATTGAACATGACTTCGGAAAGGTCAGCACCGCCGAGGTTCAGGTCGAGGGCGCCGAGAGTCGTATCTTGAATGAGTTCGGGGAAATGGTTTGCGGAATCCGGCAGGGCCTTGACGATCACGCTCTGGACCTTACCGCCCTTATTAGAAAGGGTCATGATGAACTTGTCGTTTTCAACCGTGACCGTACGCTGGGCGATCGGCTTCGGGGCTTCGGCTGCGGCAGAGTCGCTTGCGGCAACCGAGGAATCCTTCACGGCGCTATCGGCAGCGACTTCGGTTGCGGCACCGAGAACCGGGGCAGCCTTGACTTCGGCAGTAGAGCCGGGGAGCACGAGTCCGTTTGCGGAAGGTGCTTCGGCAGAATCGGCGACCTGAGCGGCGGCTTCCTTCGCGGCAGCCTGCTTTGCGAGCTTGGCCTTTTCGGCAGCTTCGTTGTTTGCGTTCGTCATGGAGAACCACCAAATCATGATGGCTGCGATAAGGACTGATCCGATAAGAGTATTCTTGTTCATCTCTTTTCCTTTTTGGGCGGGACCGGGTCATAGCCGCCCTTGCAAAACGGGTTGCACCTTAAAATTCTATAAACCGCAAGAAAGAAACCTTTGAACACACCATGCACTTGGATTGCTTCGATCGCGTACTGAGAGCATGTCGGCTGGAACCTGCAAACCCCATGAAAGAAAAAGGGGTGAATCAACTGGTACAGCCGGATAGGCACAATCAAGGCGCCTTTCAAGACATCGTTAACCTTGTGCGTCCAAGCCATCGGTCCATTCCATTTTCTTGAACACCTTGAGCGCCGATTCACGCATGCGTTCCGAAGACATGACCTCGGAATTGTCGCTCACAATGATCATTGCCCAAACGGGCTTTGCGATATGGGGAACCCTTTCAAAAAACAGGGGCCGCAGTAATCTACGGCACTTGTTGCGGTAAACAGCGTTACCGTTCTTCTTTTTTGCCAAAAAGCAAAAACGACAAAAACCGTCCGGGCTTTCTATCCAACGCATCGTGAACGACGGCGTGCGGATGAACTTCCCATGGACGGCTACTTGCCGATAAGCTGGCTGGTTAGGCAGCCTATAGGAGCGCAACGAGGCTATGAGCCAATCCTACTTTTTGTAGATGGTGTCGCTCACGGTGAGGCGCTTGCGACCCTTGGCGCGACGACGGCTCAGAACAGCACGACCCCAACGGTCTTCCATGCGGGCACGGAAACCATGCTTGTTGGCGCGCTTACGATTATGAGGCTGGAATGTTCTTTTCATTGTAGTAACCTTTAGTAAAAGTCAAATTTTTGAGTCTCAAAATTAGAAAAATTCCTAGATAAATCAAGGGGTCAGGGGGCCACGTAAGCAAGTTTTACGGACATTTTTAGCCTTTCCCCCACGGGTCTATCAACATATCAACAATCTATCAACATCTATTTTGGGCGCACCCGACCCACGCCCACGCGACAAGACCAGGCCGGCATCCAAAAAAAGTTATATTTCCCGGCGCTATGAAGAAGAAAATCATTCTCGCTATTTCCCTTTCGGTGGCCACCCTGATCGCCGGATGCGCTAAGGGGCTCAAGCCGGATGACCCCGACGTTTACAAGAACAAGACCGGTATTATCGGCGTGTTCCGCCAGACCGCCTTCTACTGCGAAGACGTGATGCCCCAGTACATGACGCTTGGCGCCCAGAAGATCGTGGTGAAGCCGAGCTGGAGCCACGAACAGGACAACCTGTTCATTAGCGAAATGAAGCCGGGTATTGCTCCGCTGTACAAGTACGAATACGCCTGCGGTATCGACGAAACCAAGCTCACGCTCGATACCACCGACAACGGCAAGAAGCCCTTCCCGTACGCCGTGAAGATTCCGGACAAGGGATTCTGCAAGATCGTGATTTCGTTCCTCGAAAACGACAACCTGTTCTCGCATAACGACGACCTCTTGAGCGAATACTTCGAAAAGAACGAAGTGGCCGCCGGTTACCCGAACATTCCTTACTGCGACGTGATCGACACCAAGGGTAGCGTGGTGACCTTCATGAACCGCGACTCCCTTTACCGCGAACAGTACAAGGCCGCTCGCGAAACCGCCAAGAACCTCACTAACGACGACATTTACCCGCTGATCACCATCGAAGAAGGCTCCGACATGGCAAGCATGAGCGGCGACAACACCCAAGTGGTGCTGGTGACCTGGCACAACGACCCGGACCGTTTCAAGGATGGCGAAGTAACCACCCTGAAAGACGACGAAGTGCTTTGGGCCTACACCGACAAGGAATTCCTGAAATGGTTCCGTGAAAATCACGAAAAGGTGGACAACTGGGACATTCGTTTGAAGCAGCTTTTGGGCAAGTCCCCCGAAACGGACAACAGGTACTTTACCGTGTTCTGGGTAAGAGTGACCGACGTGTTCCGCCCGGCATACTTCCCCGAAATCAACAGCAACATGATGAATACGACCTTCACGAACACGCTTGAAGAAGACACCACTGCAAACGCCATGTGGTTCAAGAACTGGTTCGACAAGGAAAAGGTATCGCGCACCAAAGATGCCGCTCCGTGGACTCGCCTGGGCTATACTTACGACTGGGGCAATCCGGACAGCAAGTACGGGCTTTCGGAATTCATCGTGAAGGATGGAGCCGAAATCGAAGTGAAGTTCACGCGCAAGAACCGCGCCTTCCTCACGTGGCTTAAGGACAGACTCTAACCAGCGTCCTGTATAATTCCTGGCCGGCGGTTTGATACTTACGTTCGAAGGCCGTTTCAGGATTCTCGGGACTAAAGGCCGCGCACTCGACGCTGACATTTAACGAGAGACAGTCGCCTGCAATGCGGGCGGCTTCTTTGTATTCGCGGGCGTAGATTTCCCAATTGGTGCGGAGTTCCGTGACCGGGCTCAGGCGCATGAGCACCGGGAAAATCGGGTGCAAGTGAAAACGCCTGGTGGCTTCGCTTTCTTTGGGCCACGGGTTCGGGTAATAAAGCGCATGGTGCAAGATATTCCACTCGCCCGCATTCACTTTCTCGAGCGCGAGGCGCCAAAAATCCAAAAGTTCCGCGCGCACCCAGAAGGCATTCGCCGGAACATCGCAGGAGGCACCCGCCGAAACTTCGAGTTGCCGCTCGTTGCCCGCCTTCGAGAGGCGAACCGCCGACTTGTCGATACCGATGACCGGGACATTCGGGAACTTGCGGGCCAAATGGATGGTGCTTTCGCCTGTGCCGCAGCCGGAATCCAGCACGAGATCCAAGCGCCCCGTTGACCCGTAAAAAGAGCGCACGAATTCGGAGGCTTTTTCAAACGCTCCGCGGGTGTGATCCGCCACCGGACGCAAAAAAGTCGTGGCAGCGTACTTGCGCACCACGGCTTCTAAATTCTTGTAGATGTCGATTTGGTTGCTGGTAACAGAGCGAACGGTCACTACTTTTCCCAAATGGAGAGGCGGTCGCCACCGATCAGTTCGACATCGTCGAGCCAGACTTCGGCGTAGCCGTCGATCGTCTTGAAATCCCACGCCAACTGGTTCACGCACTTGAAGGCTTCCTTGTCGGCCGACAGCGGCACGCTCACTCGCACCCATACGCTATCAAGGCCGTATTCGGACTGAATCAACTTCTGATGGTCCGGTTCCAAGTTGGAATCGACGATGTTAAAGACCACGGAACCGATACCCTTGATACGGAAGGCAATGGAATCCACCGACGAGATATCGTTGCAAAGGGCCTTGTCGCTCTTGCCCAGTTCGACACCCATGGTTGCCCAGGGCCAGTGAGCGACTCCGGTAGAATCCTTGATGATATCGCCGAAGTGGGCCGCCACGTGAGCAAAGATGTTTCCGTCTTCGTTCGCAAGTGTAAAGAGATGGTTTTCGCCGATAATGAAGTCGGGGGTCACGTTGTCGGCAAAGTCAAAATACCACCAACCACCATCGTAGGTACGTGCCGGCATAAAGCGATTCTGGTAGTTGGAATCCTGGAAGTCTTCGAGCAACAGGGCTCGGCTTTCGTCAGCGAACGTGCCGGACACAGTGCTTTCGCCTGCGAGGACCTTCAAGTAAGTGCTGCTGGTATCGACGTCTTCGACATCGGGAATGAACACCAGGCTGAGCACGCCTTCGGGCAGGGAATCGAGCGTGAAGTTGCCGTCTTTCACCTTGGCGGAATGTTCCAGGCCGCGGACCTTGACAACGCCCTTCAGGGACTTGTCGCCCACAGAGCCAGAAACGGTCGCAGTCTTTTTAAGTCTGTCCTTACCGAGGTCGACACTTGCGCCCTTCACCTGGACCGGAATCTGCAGAGCTTCGCCAGCGAGCTTTGCTTCGAGCGTGTAGTCGCCATCGGCAACGCCTTCGATAGTCACGTTACCATTCTTGTCGGCTTCGGCAGAATAAGACTTTTCGCTATCGAGGCCTTCGCTGTCCATGAGACGGACCTTAGCGAGAGCCGCCGGAGACTTTTCGGCAGTCAAAATCTGTGCGGTAATGGCGTTACCGGCTTCGGTACCGCTCGGGCCACCGCCGGCTGTTTTAGTTTCGCCACAAGCCGAAAGACCAAGCCCGAAAGAAAGGGCGAGAATCGAGGTCGCGGCGAGCTTAGCCATATTTGCGGGGCATTCCTTTAACACGTCCCAAAAATAGAAATTTTCATTGAGTTCGCGCATTACACCCCCTTGTTTTGCGGAGCGGCACCAGTATCAGGGTCGTCCACCTTGTCAGACAAAGGGAACATCGCAATATTTAAAGCATAAACACGGTCGGCGCGTTCACTCTTACGAGCAAACTGCAACAGACCTCTACGGAATTCTTCGATGCGGTGACGGATCTCGGGCAGGTCGGATTCATCGGCCGTAAACACCACAGAAGAAATATCGCGTTCTTCGGGTTTGTGACGGTCAATCGATTCCTGAGCAAGTTCAATCGTATGCCTGTGGAAGTCGCGAACCGCCTGGCTCTTGACTTCGCCACCCGTACTGATAATCTGATCGGTAATATTCCAGCCGCCATTGCCATCGGGCACGACAAGGCCAAGCTGCTTGAGAATGCCAAGGGCAGAGCGGGCTTCATCCTGCGAAATAGCGGGGCTCAGGCTCTTGCCGAGTTTGCCGATATCGCTCGTGTCTTTGGTAATGCCAATCAGGGCGCGGAGTGCGGCACAAGCCCAGCTGCCGAAATACGAAAGCTCGGGTGCCGACAGCACGCGAGTTTCCATGGAACGCAATTCCATGAGTCGGTAGTACAACTCCGAAAGAGTCTGCTTTGCCTTGGTCTTGTTGAAACGGTATAAAGTCTTGAAGTATTCGGCACGACGGTCATCAAGTCCGCAAATGCGGATGAACGCCGGGAGCGTGCCTTCGTTCAAGTGGCCCTCTTTCTGGAATACGCGCACAAGCCAGGCCGGGTCTACGCCGGTCTTCTGACCAAGATAGCGGTACGAGGTGAAGGGGCTGCCTTTCTTGGTTTCGACGAACCAATCCTTCAGGAACTCGCGGTATTCCAAATAGTCTAATACTTCGGGCATGTCTATAATTTACCATTTAAAGATAGAAAATGTTTACAAATTTCATAAACCGAAGTATTTCCGTTGCAGAAATTTCAACAACCTCATCGGCCTTTCTGAAAGTTGTATCATATAGCAGCCATTTTGTTTCATTAACACAAAAATATTTTCAGCACATCATATTTTTCCGCATTTTTAGCTAAATTTCAAAGTTTTTGTATCATCACATATTGACTTTTGAGTTTTTAGAGCTATATTAGGAGCAGGAGGAAATCAATATGAGACCTATCACCGAATACCAAGATTACCGGCTTTACATGCGGGACTTTTACGAAGAACGCAAAAAGTCAGGCTTTACTTGGAGAGATTTTTCGAAGAGCGCCGGATTCGCCTCGCCCTCGTACCTGAAGCTGGTTTGCGAAGGCAAAAGCAGCCTGAGCCGCGTCGGACTCCCGCGAGTCGCAAACGCCATGGACCTTTCGGGCTACGAGTTCACCTACTTTGAAAAGATGGTGGAATTCGGGAACGCTACGAACGACGAAAAGAAAAAAGCCGCGTTTACAGAGCTCACCCGGATTGCAAAAGAGCAGAAGGCCCGCGTGATTGACGCCGACACATTCGCCTACTACGAATCGGGCATCAATTCTATTGTTCGCGAATTGGCGCCACTCATGCCAGGCGCACTCCCCAAGGACATGGCAAAAAAAATCAAGCACATTTTTACGGCACAACAAGTGCGCGATTCGCTTGAACTTTTGACCAAGGCAAAGTTCCTCGAAGAAACCGGCGAAAACACCTACCGTCAAGCGGACAAGGCCATTACCGGGTCTACCGAGGCAATCCCGCTGGCGCTCCGCTCCATGAATCGCGAAATGACCGACCTCGCGAAAGAAGCGATTGACAAAGTAGAGGCGAAGGACAAGAACATTTCGGGCGTCACCATGGGGGTCGACGCTCCGACGCTTGCACGCATTTCCGAAGAAATCGACAAATGCCGCAAGCGCGTTATCGCCCTCGCCAACGGCTGTAAAAACATCAACCAAGTTTACCGTTTGAATCTGCAACTTTTCCCGTTGACAGACAAAGTATAGGAGGAGAAACCATGAAACCCTACACCACAAAAATCGCCTTTGGGGGCATACTATTTGCAGTCTCGCTGTTTACCGCCTGCAGCGATTCCAAAATCACCGGCACCGACGAACAGTCCAGTTCCATAAACGCCCTAAACGCCGACTCCACTATTCAAACATGGCTGGAAGCCGATACGTTGAGACCAAATCCGGAATGCACAAATTGCTTGGACACCACAATCGACATCATTCACGATTTGCCTTCTGGAATCAAAACTAAAAATGGCGAGCTGAAACACGTCTACAAGACTAATTTTGAATCCGTTTTCTGCGAAACAACGGAGATGTGGTTCGTCTATTCTGTTTCCGTTTCCGACACAGCCGTCATAAAGTACTATGACATTCCCGACACCCTGTCGCCTGAATCCTTCAAGCAAGACTGCGCCAATGACGGAGGCATTATTGCAGAAGAAAGTCCTCTATTCCAAGGCCGATACGAACTCTCTTGCACATTGCCGGCTCCAATGAAGACCGAAATTACTCCGGGAGGCATGCAATACTTTGACGCCCATTGGAAAAAATACGCCCAGCAAATTATAGATGTCTGTGGAGAGCCGATAGAAGATAGAGAATCCCCAGAAGGCGACCCCTCCGTTATAATTGATGAAGAAGATGATCAGAAATTCCTTTCTGAAAACGAAGAAAAACTCGCCAGCTACTTACACAGCAATCCGCTTTCCAAGGAAATCCAAGTAGACAATCAGTGTGTCGAAACAGAGTTCACGTACGAATGCGGAAATAACGGCGTGCCCCTGGACAACGGAATTGTGTACTACACGTACCTCAACATCTTTGAATCCATTCGCTGCCAAAACTATATAAGCGATTCCTTGGGCGAAATCGAAAAAGTCCATTCCTATACCGTTTCCTTGGACGGCAATACCGTCACAAAGAAATGGAGTGAAGATGATTTCAATCGAATGCCGGCCGAAGAACTCGCCCTCGCCAAAAAGAATTTCACCGAATATTGCAATCTTGAAAACGGGGCCATCATTAGCGACACGTACAGAGAAATCACCTGCGAAATCAAAATCGAGCCTCTCAACAAAGACGACGTTGATGCGAACGGCGCAGAACCATTCTACAATTACTCTGACCCTGTATGGGACATTTACGGAACGAAAGTGATTGCAGCCTGTAGATACGGGAATTAGATTTAAATAATTTGATTTAAACAAAAAGCGCGGCAGTGATGCCGCGTTTTTTATAGTTCGATGCCCGTGTCGCGCTGAGCGACCGTTTCACAGGCCGACTTGAAAGCTTCGGGAGTGGCGAGGATGGTCACTGACTGTTTGGCGCGGGTTAGGCCCGTATAAAGAATCTGACGGTTCAAAAGCGGATGCCCCAAGCGCGTAGGCAAGAACATCAGCACATGATCGTATTCGGAGCCTTGGGCCTTGTGAATAGTCGAGGCATACGCCAGTTCAAAAACATCCTTCGGGAACAGGTATGTCGGATAAAAGACAAAGTCGTTTCCCTTCTTGAACATCACATAGCTTTCGCCGAACTTGTCGTAACAAAGAACGCACATGTCGCCGTTATAAAGCCGGAATGTTTTCTGGTTCTTGACCAACATGAGCATTTTGCAAACCTTTTTTCCACGATATTTTTCAAAGGTCTGCTTTTCTACAAACTGCTCTATATACTGGTTAATTGAATCGGTCCCGATAACACCCTGCCTTTCTGCCGAAAGGATTTTCGAATGCGTGCAGATATCCCAAACTTTCTGACGCAACTGAGATTCCTCATCTTGCGGAGAGCATTCCTTTTTCGGGTCAATTTGACTTGCCAAGGTTGCAAAGTCAAGCATGTATTGCTCAAACCATTTCTTAAGCAGGCTATCGATTTCTGCGCGGCTGATTTCTAGCGAGGTTGCAAGCAACTGCACTGCATTTTGCGACGTTTCGCTCGTCGCCCAAGAGGAGACAGGCTTGAAGGCAAAACGGCTTTCCACATTTTCAAGCGAGGCCAATTGACCGATTTCAGAATTCTTGTTGAACCTTCTAGAAACCGTCAGCTTTACAGTCGAATTGAGTTTTACGCCAAGCAAATCGCCGAGCACGGCGCCCGCATCGACAGGCGGCAATTGGTCGGCATCACCCAACAAGAAAATCTTGGCATTTCGCGGAATCGCTTTCAAGAACGCGCCGAAAAGCGTGATATCGACCATGCTCGATTCATCCATCACAAAGACCGCGTTTTCAGGGAACGGATTATCTTCGTCATGGAAAAACTTGTTTTCGTTCGGCAAGTAACCCAACAGGCGGTGAAGCGTATACGTTTCTGCCTTTGCAATCTTGTCATATACCGCAAAATTATTTTCAAGTTCCTCGGAACTGACCAAGTTCATGGAATTCACGATGCTTTCTTTCATGCGGTCTGCAGCTTTGCCACTCGGAGCCGCCAGATAAAGCGGATGTTCCAAAAGTTCCGGGTGCGTACAATAAAGTTCTCGCAGCAAGAAGAAGATAACCGTCGTTTTGCCGGTGCCCGGGCCGCCCGTAATAATCAGGTTTTCATAGACTCCGCGGAGAATAGCTTCGGCCTGAGCTTCTTCAAGACGCACCGGATTTCCAGCGCCATCCTTTGTGAAAGCGGCAACGCGGTCGATGCACCTAGCGATATTGTTCCTATCGAAAGAATGGGTGACAAATAATTCACGCACTCTCTTTTCGACGACTAGCTTGGAATAGAAATATTTTGAAGGATAAAGATAATTATCCTTCAGCGTAAACGGCTTTTTAAAGAAAGACTCTTCAGAATCGCCGCCACCCACAACGCCTTCGTAGCCGCCATCATTCATTTTCGCGACCGCATTCTGGAGCGATTCCATATAAGCGGGATTGCAAGGGACGGCAAAGCTTTCGAGTGTATTCAAAAGTCGCGATTCCAACCTATCCAATTCAAGCGGGATTCGCGTATCGCCGCGGCCTTGCCTACAAAGGAGTAACGCGAGCAAGTCTATCAAATGCGAATCGGCATCGGGGCAAAATTCGGGAATTGCATCAAGCAATCTCTTTTGCAAAAGAGTTACCGCGCCACATTCGACTAACGCATTCATCAAATTTTCGTTATTCTTGTCCATGGCTAGATAATCCCGTTATAAAGATTGCTCAGTTCTTCGTAAGATTCAAACGTACTCGACATGATGCCTGACAATTGCCCTTCGGCGCAGCCTCTAAAGAATACGTAATAAATACCGCCGAAATACTTTTCGAAAATCTGCTGTTCTGTCAAGTCCGCATAAAAGCCCTTGAGCCAACAAATCAGCACATAAGAATAGAGAATCTGCTGGACATCATAATGCCTGAGCATCATGTGTTCCTTCATCGATTCATTCCCGTAATCGGCAAGTACGTCTGATTTCCAGTCGAGAATGCAGTAGCGACCATTCCGCACAAACAGAAGGTCGATAAAGCCTTTGCAATAGCGGTCCAGAAGTTCTGTCCCTTTCACGCCATCTAGCGCCATATGGAACGGCAATTCACTCCGGCGATTTGCGAAGGAGACTTCTTTAAGATTGAACACCTCGTTTTTCTTTTGCGGGCCTTCCACAACTTCCAAATTGCCATTCAGCGTATGCCACACCATTTCGATGGTGCGCGTCACCCACCCCGGATGATGTTCGATATCCAGGTTTTCTTCGGTAAAGGAATTCTGCACCAGCGTCAAAAGCGGAAGATATTCCTGCGCTTCAGCAAGCGTCAACTTGCCCACTTCTTCGAAGTCTACCAATTCAAAAATCTTGTGGATGGCATTACCGAGTTCTGCGCCGCGGGGGTAATTGTCCGCTACCGGTTGCGGAGCGCTCTCTTGTTTTGCGGGCGTATTGTCGACTTCATCTTTTTGCAGACGGCCTTCGTCCGTTTCTTGTTCCTGCGTTCCGTGGGCAATCTGCGAATACGAAGTGGAATGCGGGAACTTGCGCCATACTTCAAAAGACTTGAGAACCTGCGCCGCAGATTCTACGCTCGCAGCCGAGACGGTATCACCGTTTTCTTGCATCGTTTCAAGAATCGACTGCATGGTCTTTTTGCGATCGGCAAAATTCTTGTTTTGGAGATAATCAAAAAACGCCTTGTTTTCTTTTTTAGCGCAAAAGCCCGCAAGAATATCGACATACCAATCCATGGCCTTGCAGCGAGCGCGCATTTTCCCGTTCTTGTCCATCTTTTGTTTCGGGAACCACGGCAAAATCATGAGGTACGACGCTCTGGTGAACGCGACATAGAAAAGCCTGCGCCATTCTTCTTCAGTCTCATGCTGGCAAATATCTTTTCCGTCTTGTTCAAAAGTCATTTCGCGGGAAAGGTCACCCGACTGGCTGTTATAAACATACGGCCCCGAAGACCCAACATGCCCACGTTCGCTGGCCACCGAAATCACCACCGGGAATTCGAGGCCCTTGGACGCGTGAATCGTCATGGTCTGTACCACGTCAAGGTCCGTACCCTTCGCAACAATATTTGAATTTTCAAGAGCGTCTTCGCTACCGACGGCAAGGCCGTCTAAATGGCGAATCAATTCTTCAAGCGAGGCGTTGGCGGTATACAAGTATTCAATGGAGTAGTCGCCCACTTGGCGAATCTTGTTCAGGCTCTGGAGCTGTTCCGGGTCATTGAGGCTTACAATATTGTAAGCGTCTCGATAAATCGATTCTTGCAATTCTGCCCAACGACGCTGTTCAGCCAAGGCATGCCACTGCGTAAAAATGGAAATAAACTGCGCGCCGTCTTCATCCGGTTTGAAGGCATTGATATAATCCATATCCTTGCCAAAGAAATCGGTCATGAGCGCCGTATAAAGCAAGCTTCTATTTCGATCGGAATAATCATCGGCATCGATTGCCCTGAAAAGAGCGGTCCATTCAGCGCATTCGCGGCTCCGAAACAAATTGTTGTCCATGTAACGCAAGAACGGGATGCCGGCCTTTTTCATTCCGTATTCAATATTCTCCAGTTCTGCACGGGTTCTCGCTAGAACCGCAAAATCCGAGAACTTGACATTACGCAAGGCTCCCGTATTCTTATCGGGAATCTGAAGGTTAGTCTTATTGCCTTTAAACGTACACAGGTCTACAATATTATTGACAACCGTTTCGGCGTAATCCTTCGGTTCCGTATCGGGTTCGCTAATCCAAAACGGTTTAACTACTTTGTCCTTATAAGTCGCATCATTCTTTTCTTTTTCAGGACTTAGGGAAGGTTCAAAATCAAAACCAAATGGTGGGAAAAGCGCATTGCACGCTTCAATCATTGATCTAGAAGAGCGCCAGTTTGTCGAAAGAACCTTTCCATTTGCAATTTGTGAAACAGCGTTTTCGTAGACCTTGACGTTTGCGCCCTGGAAACTATAAATTGATTGCTTCGGGTCGCCCACCACCAAAATATGGTGCATTCCGTCATCCGCATCAAAGAACACGCGCTTGAAAATTTCCCACTGCAACAAGTTCGTATCTTGGAACTCATCGATAATCGCGAAAAGGTACTTTTGGCGCAAGGACTGCACCAGCTGAGAATCATCTGCGATAACAGCCTTATAGACATTTCGAATCATGTCATTAAAGGACTGAATCTTACTCACATTCTTGTGGAGCTGCCAAGCGTCAAAAAGCTTGGGAATGTATTCGTAAAGGCAGCGATGCAATAACAGCTGTTCAACTCCGCCCGATTTTTCATCCAGCAGAGCCTTGAGATCCTTGATAACGCCAAGAGCAGAGTCCAATTCCTCGCCGTTTCCCGACACCTTGAATCGGAATGAGACGCCGTTATACAAGGCGGAGCCTTTTTCCCATGATGACACCACCTTAAGCAAATCGCCTGCCGTCTTGGATTTAGAAATCGGTTCGTCCTGATGGATTTTGAGGACATCACAAGCGGCATCGACGCAAGAAATTTTCCGAAGGTCTTTAAATGAGACCGCCTCAGCCAAGGCGCCTGCTTCGTCGAGGTCAAAGCCTTCTGCACCGAGATGGAATCCCGCATCGCCCGAGAGAGAAATTGTTTCAGGAATATAGCCGGCAATAGCCGCCTTCAAAAGTTCCGTAAAGGTATCGATATCGCCGTTGTACTTCACAAATGTCCGGAAGAGTTCATCATGAGCCCAGACATCGCGAATCATTTTTTGAATTCGTTCTTCAACAGCGCTGTCGTCAATCAGTTCCTGCTTGAGCGGGACATCGGTTTCGTAAGCGAATTCCTGCGTGACCTTTTGGCAGAACGAATGAATCGTGCCAATAGGCGCCCCCTGCACATCATGCAAAGCCTGCTGCAAGTAAATATTTCCGCTATCCTTCTTGAATTCTTCTTCAATCTTTTTGCGAATACGGTCTTTGAGCTCGCCTGCAGCCTTTTCGGTATAAGTCACAATCAAAATCTGGTTCAGGTTCATTCCCTGAGCCACAAGCTTACCCACAACTTGTTGAATCGTGTAGGTTTTGCCCGTACCTGCCGAAGCTGCGATAAAGAGGTTTTCGCTTCCGTCAAATTTTTTTATGTCGAAAACTTCATTACTCATCTTCTTCGCTCCAGATAGGATCCAGCAAGTGGATCTGTTCCGACACGGCATCATTCCAGTCGTTCAAGAAATTATCGCGGGAGAAACCGGAAAATTTTTCGGGGTCAAAAAGATTCTTGCCGTCAAAATAAGACCAGGCGCCAAACTTGCCCGCCAATTTTGTGCGGTAGCTGACAAAAGTCTGAACGTCGCGTTCGTCGTACATTTTTGCCGGAACGCATTTGCGGTAATTTTCGACAAAGCAACGGTGGTATATCTGTTTCAAGCGAAGAACTGCATCAGTCCAGCTAATGACAAACTCTTTTTTGACCTCCTCGTTCTTGCTCGAGAAAATTCTCAGTTCAAAGGGAGTCACACTATCAGGGTCTTGTTTAGCAGCGGCAATCAACAATGCATCCAAGAAAAGCTTAGTAAAATCGGTATTGGAAACACTGCCGGACTTTACGCTGAACAACCGGTGCGTTCCATCGACCATAACTTGATGCCAGTCCAGTTTAGAGCGCAGCGTCCAACTATGGGAACCTTCCGACAAAGAAACTTCCACTTTTTCTTGATAAGCTATAGATTTGCCCTTGAAACTATCGGAAATCAAGTTGAAAATCACCGATGATTCTGCATTGATATCATCGAGAGCGACCTCGCCGAACACTCCACGCGGAATTTTCTTCTTTAGAATCCATTCCTGTTCTGTCGTAGAATCCTTGATTTTTTCGCTATCCAAAATGGATTGCACAAAATCCTTGAGCAAGATGGACTTGTCAAGATTATTGAGCGATACTGGTTCGTAGAGTTCCTTTTCGGGGTCGTTTTCGACCGAGGGCAGCGTTACCTTTCGAGAAAGCTGGAACTGGAACGGATCATCAAAGAAACGCTTGAAATCTCGCACATTCACTGTATCGGGCAAGGCAATTTGCAACTCTTGCGGTTGAGCATCCTGATTTTCTGTCGGGCTTACAAAGACTCGGTTCAACTTATTACGAATTGAACGGAGCGTGAAAAGTTCGTCATCGGCACGGGTTTCGTCCAACGGAATCTTGCGTTCCTTAAAGGCAGCACTATTCGGGCAGGCGCTTTCGCCAATAAAGAATTGCAAGTCCCTAATCACCGAAGACGGGAAAAGTTCTTCATCTTTTTTCAGGTTTCTGTTAACATAGCTGATGTGGAATCCTTCTGCGGCGCTCATCAGCTGGCACAAGAAGGTATAGCAATTCTTGTCAACCGGAGTATCGTCACCCGGCCAGCGAGTCGTTTGCGTACGCAAATCCATCGTATTCGCTTTCTTTTGCCCAGGGAACACGCCCGCATTCGCCCCGATAAAGAAGATATGCCTTGCGGGAACAACCCTGTTGACCGCGAACCGCATAAATGTAAGGCCATTGCTGAAAAGTCGCGTATTGCCCGTGCGGGAATCTTCGCAAGCACTCGAAAGCATCTGGCCGACAATTTTCCACGAAATGAGCGGAGCTCCCGCATCGAACTGAAATTCCATCAGGTCAATTGCATTCTGAACCTTCTGCCAAATTTTCTTTTCGACCGCAAAGCGGTCTTCTTTGGCATTCAGGCCCACCCAATGCGCCAAATGCGTTTTCAGCAAAGCAAGCGAATTGGCCTGAGTCTTCTCAATGCCTTCTGCCGCGAAACGAATCCAGCGATTGAGTTCATCGATGCAGTTGATAAACTTCAGCGTGAGATTGCCATCGGACGATTCAATATCTTCGTAAGGCAAGTAGCGCTCATGGGCCGAGGCAAACGGAGCATCGGTCACCTGCGAAAATAGCATCTGATTTATGCAGCGACTCCAATCGTCTTCGCCGGCGTGGCGGTAAACGTTCATGTTCACCACCCACTTTTCCCAAGCGGCGACATCGCTGTCGGTAATCTGCAAAGTCGATTGTACTACAGGATTCTTGACAAGGTCAAAGAACGCGGGTCTCGAAATAGAGCGCTGCTGATGGATATCCAGAAGGTTCGCGATGGCCTTGCCGACCAGGGAATCTTTTTCAGGATAGTCCGTAATCGCATACGGAATATAAAATTCACTGTCACGCGGAGCCGCATTGAACACCTGTTCAATCGGGGTCCTGTAAAAATCAAGATCCGGAGCGATAACCACCATCTCGTCGAGGCGCACGCCCTGTTTTAAAAGCTGGCACACCTGCGTATGCAAGTTTTCAACTTCGCGCAAAGAAGATGGGGCTGCCGCAAGCGTCAGCGAAGCATCCGTTCCGGGCGTTTCAAGCGCAACCGCCTCAGATTCGTCAAAGCGATTCAAACGGTGCGAAACAAGGTACTGCACCTGATGCAACAGCGAATCCGGCGTGTATTCGTAACCGACAAAATCAAACGTGTAATCCGATGCCAAACACCACAAGCGAATGTTTTCTCGACCAGTACGTCCCCAATTTTTGAGCAACATGTTTTCGTTTTCAGCAAGACCTTCTTCCGTCAAGGAATCCTTGGGTGCCGGGAGCGCAATTCGCGAAGGTTCATTTTTCTTGCTCCAACGGGTAACCGGCTTACTCCCGACATCTTCCCAGAATTCCATACACGGATTCTGGATAAAGGCAAAAATATCGTGCTCCGCGGCGAACTGCTGCAAAATAACACGGTAAAACTGGCCCATACCCGAAAGGCCGAAAACAAACACAGGCTTTGTCCACTGCGAAGTATCAACACGTTGCGAGAACAAGTAAGGAATCGTCAAGAAAGCCGTATTGCTACCGGTACGCTTGCAAGTTGCCTCGAAAACCTGGGTCAACAGCGATTTGCCCTCTGTGTTATGGAACAGGCGAGCATATATTTCACGCTGCCATTTTTCTTTAGGCAAGGGCCGATTTTCTTCTGAGAAAAAGTCGCGCAAGGCCCCCTGCTTCCAATAGGCGAGCAAGCCCTCGTGATGCTTGTTCTGCAAAGGCGAAATGAATCCGCCCGGACGGCTCGTTTCATATTCCAAGAAAAGGCCTGCCAACGTGCGCGCGAAATCAAATAGTTTCGATTCATCGATTTCGCCGGATTTTTTATAAAGATAATTCCGGATTTCTTTCGGGATAGACGCTGCCTTACCAGAATACGCCTCGTTAAAATAAGCAATCAGCACATTGCACAAAATATCTGCGGTCAACTTCTGCTTAGAAGAATCCCCTTGCGTCAAATACTTGAACAGAAATTTATCGAGTGTGACAATCTCTAAATTCGCAAGAACGCCGCACTTGGCAATATAACGCAACCTGAACCATTGCTCAATTTTAGGGTCCGGAAAAACGACAATGGGCGAATCAAAAGGATCCGTCCAATGCTTGCCGAGAGCGTCGATCATCTCGTCGGCAAGGTTTTCCAGATTCAATGCAAATTTCAGGTGCAGCATAGCGATAATATAGTCAAATAATTTGTCACTTGAGTGTCAATTTCGCGACTTTGTTTATCCATGATATAGAGCAATCAACCTCACCCCAACATATCAATCATCGCATGATAAATTTCCGTGCATTCAACCTGCATAATGGAGGTAATTTTATTGCCCGCATCTTTGGAAGAAGCTCCACAATGGAACAATTTTTCATTTTTTGACCCATAATCCAAGAAAATATAACGGTCGTAGAATCTTTCGTAGCTGATGGCTTTTGGGCATAGGAGCTCCTCGAAAAAAAAAGAAAAACATTTGATAATCATCAAATGCCTTTCGGAGCCTACACTATTAGGAACCGCGGGAGAAATGTAGCATATACGCTAAAGTTGGCTAGGGGCCTAAGGAAATTTTACACTGAGAATCAGTACTTCACTTGTTCAGGAATACACTGGATCAGTCTTTCTTTAGGGATTGTCAAGAAATACTTGACGAGTTCGGCGTCCAGCTGCGTACCAGCAACATCCTTAATAATCTCAAGCGCGTCTTCGTGAGTCTTGGGCGCTTTGTAGGAGCGACGCATGGTAATGGCCGAATATGTATCGGCAATGGAAATAATTCGAGCGGGCAACGGAATTTTGTCGCCCGGACAGCTGTAGTAACCGTGGCCATCGATTCGTTCATGATGGTAAAGAATCCAGCTCATGATATGTCCAAAGGTCTGGAGCGGTTGCAAAATCTTGACGCCGACTTTGGGGTGGCGCTTCATGACAACCCATTCGTCCGCATTTAGTTGAGCGGGCTTGTTCAAAATAGATTCCGGAACGCCCAATTTGCCCACATCGTGCATCAGTGCTGCATATTCCAAACTAACCGGGTTAATGCCTCGCTTGATAGATGCGGGCAGGTATTCGTAGAACAGCATTGTCAACCGCTGGACATGACGACTATGCCCATTAAGGTTTGGGTCACGAGCATCGATAACGCCCACCAAGACTTCTGCAATATCAATACTTCTGGCTTTAGCGGTTTCAAGCAACCGGAACATAAGTGTCAGAACTATGGCTACAAAGACGCTCCCGCCAAAGAGAATCATCGCCATCACAATGTCCGGCTCCCCCACAAACGCACAGAACAAGTAGCCTATCAAGAAAAAACACAGCAAGATTCCGGCAATAATTTTCCAGACGCGGTCACGTTGACTCCCTGCCGAAAGCACATCGTGGGTGCTCTTGACAAAATGGAAATACCTGACGATGTTTACCACCATCAGAATTGCCCCCAAAATAATCAACAATGTTACCAAAGCGTCCACTAAAAAGAAAATACATCTTTTTCAGAGGAAAGCAAGCCGATATATATTCCAAGTTGGAAAAAAAGTCCAAAAAATCAAATTTTTTCAGCAAAGCTGATCCCGAATGACTTGGGAATGACGATTTCCTTATAGGCGTTCATCAGGTAGTCATCGGTCATGCCGGAGACATAGTCGGCGACAACGCGCGGCTTGGGGGTCGAATCTTTATATTCGGCGCTCATGGAATTGAACCAGTGATTGATGCCGGTGACTTTTTTGTCGGAGCCGAGTTCTTCGAGGCATTCATTCAGAACCGTCTGGAACATCGTCTTGATTTTTTCGTCTTGCGTTGACTTTTTCGGATTCAGGTAGATGTTCTTGTAGTTCCAATCTTTCAGGCGGTTCAGAGCGTCAAAAACAGCCGGCGAGAAACTGAGCGTTTCCTTGTCGATGCTGTTATTGACCAAATCCTTGATTAGCGTATCCACGATGGTGCTATTCTTATCGCCAAGCACTTCCGTGACTTCGCGGGGCAAGCTTTCGCGTTCCACCAACTTCAAGATGATAGCATCTTCGATGTCGCGGCCCACGTAGGCAATCACATCCGAGATGCGCATGACGCAGCCTTCGAGCGTCATCGGCACCATGTCTTTCGATTTAAAAGTTCCCTTCAGACTTTCGCGGTATTCTGCAAGCAACTTTTCGGGGGTCTTGTTGCGGTCGCAGCCATAACAGTTCTGCAGAATTTCGCCGTTGTGGCAGATGATTCCGTCAAGAACTTGTGCGGTAAGGTTCAAGCCTTTTCCGTAAGCTTCGAGGTCGTGGAATAAGCGGAAACTTTGAACATTGTGTTCAAATATGCCTGCGCCTTGTTCTTGCAGAAAGGCAGAAATGATTCTTTCACCGTCGTGGCCAAAAGGCGTGTGGCCGACATCGTGCCCTAACGAAATCGCCTCAATCAAGTCTTCGTTCAAATTCAAGAATCGCCCGATGGTTCTTGCGATTTTCGCCACCAGTTGCACATGGAGCACGCGGTGCGTAATGTGGTCATTTTCAACCAGATAAAAAACTTGCGTCTTGTCGATGTAGCGGCTGTAGCAATAGGAATGGATAATCTTGTCCGCATCGTGGAAAAAATTCGGGCGGAGATCTTCGGGAGCCTCGTGAAAACGAATCGCTTGGGCAGACTTGCAGGCGTATGCGGCAAGCGAGTTTTCTTTTTCGTTCAAGCGAGATTCAATTCGTTCTTTTGTTTCGGCATTCCATTCCATAGAAAATCCTTGTTCGCGCGGGGCTATTCTGCCGTAGAACTATTCCGCAAATCCCGGAGGCGGCAAGTGCATGCCGGCCATGGTGAGTTTGTTGTCGCGGGCGTATTGCATTAGGCGCTTGCGGCTTTCGATGGACTTTTCCTTGTCCATGTCATAATTGGAATTGATTTCAGGATGGTCCTTCTGCAAGGCATAACCGTGCATCAAATCGCCAATCACGAGCAGGTTCGAAACTTGGAAGGCGGTGTGGCCGGGAGTATGGCCCACGGCATCGAGCGCGAGCACCCCCTGCGGCAAGCTGTCGCCGAAAGCGAACAGATGGAGCTTATCCTTGTAGATACCCATGACGGCTTTCTGCAAGTCGTTTTTCGGGATATCGTTCATCCAGGCGTCATATTCCACTTTGCCTGCGTATACCGTAGCGTTATTGAAAACCTTTACGTCTTTGCCGGCAGAATCTTTTGTAACCATGCCTGCGATGTGATCCACATGGAAATGCGTCAAGTAAATCAGATCGATTTTGTCAGGAGTTACGTCTAAAGCGGCGAGGCGATCCAAAGTCTGGCCGCCGAAGGCGCCGAGGCCCGCATCAAACAAGATGTTCTTGCCGTCAACCTGCAGCAGGAACGTGCTCACCGAGGCGGGAATGCCGTCGGGCAAATTCAAACTTGCAAACAGGGAATCGCTTGCATCGCTAAAGAGGCTACGGGGGTTCAGCTTTTCGCCCTGATTGTCCTGAATCCAGGTCACGCTCGCGCCATTTGCGAGCTTGATCGTTTTGGCAACCTGTACAACATTCGCGGCTTCTGCAGGGGCTGCATTTTCTGCCGGTTCCGTAGCGGGTTTGGCATGCTCCGCCGTTTTTTCAGTAGCGGGGGTCTTGGTGTCGCTGCAGCCGAATACGGCGAAAGACGCCACAATGGCAATGAGAGAAAGAAAATGCTTTTTCATAAGGACTCCTGTTTAGAGTGAATATAAAAAAGAATTTCTCGATTTCAATTAATTATTTCTTTTCAAACTCGAGAATGTCAGCCTGGAGGGTGACATCGTCCGGGAAGTAGCTCTGGGCAGTGCGCAGCAGGCGCAAGGCTTCGTCGTCGCGCCTTTGGGCGTGGGCGTCGTAAGCCATGTTCTTGTAGCCGAATACGGCTTCGGCGTTACCTTGTTTGGCAGCGAGTTCGTAGGCGGATTCGGCGCGGTCGAGGAACTTGGCGTCGTAAGCCAGGTTCCCGAGGAAGATGGCAGCATCGCTAAAGTCAGGCTTGATTTGCGTGAGGTTATTGAGCACATCCATCGCGACAAAGGGTTTATTGTCTTCGGCGAGAACGTCAGCAAGCTTGTACATGGTCGCCGGGTCATCGGGGCGCACGCCCAACGCTTCGCGGTAGGCAGCGGCGCTTTCTTCGTACTGTTTGTTCAGACGGTAAACATCACCTAGGTAAACCAAGAAGTCGATTTCTTCGGGGTGGGCGGCATAGCCTTCGCGAATCACGGTCACAGCGCGTTCGAAATCGTTCAGCGAGATGTTCGCTTCGGAAAGCTGGTACACGATGCTGATATCTTCTTTGTCGAGCTGGTAAGCTTTTTCGATGGCACGCAAGGCGCCGACCGCGTCGCCGGTTTTACTGTAGGCTTCGCCTAAGTAAAGCCAACCGGAAACATTTTCCGGTTCCAGTTTCAACGCGCGGTGATACGCCGCCACACATTCCGGATACTGTTTGAGTCTAAAATACACGCTCGCCATGTTGAAGAGCGCAGGCGAAAATGCGCCGTTCGAAAAATCGATCGCCTTGCGGTAAGTGGCGGCGGCTTCGGGCAAATTTTCCAGCTGGTAATAGCTGTTCGCGATGTTGAAACTGGTGGCGACGGGGTCCGCGCCGCGAGATTCCGCCTTGCGGTAAAGTGTAATGGCCTGCTTGAATTTTCCGTCGCGGTAAAGGGCATTCGCGCGTTCCATCAAATCGTAAGAAGACTGCGCAGCAAAAGAGAGCGAAGCGAAAACAGCGACAGCGATGAGTAATGAGCGATAAATCATGACCTAGTCCCTAAACTTCACTTCGAACGGTTGTTCCATACCACAGAAAGGCACTGCCTTGCCCGCCTTTTCAGCAGGGCTAAACGTCATGCGGCCAAGAGCCTCGCGACCGGCCTGCGCAAGCCCAGAGCCCGCAGGAGATTCTTCCAGGACCTTGATGTCGTAAGCCTTGCCGCTGACATCGACGCAAAAACTGAGTCGGAGTGTTGCATCGATTTCGTTATCGCGAATCTTGGGCGGCACCTGGAAATTTGCCATGCTGCGACTTTCAGGCTTCTTATCCACATCGCCCTTTTCCGTCGAGAGCGCGCCGCCGCGGAAATCGGCCACCAAGTCGCGGCTTACAGCGGCGCCACCGTTGCCCGAAGCAGCCCCCAAGTTCATTGCAAAACGCGGGCCAGCCTTAGGCGAGCGGGAATTTGACTTCATGCGATTCGGCTTGCGTGCAGGCTTTTTCTTTTCGACTTTTTTTTCGACTTCGTCTACCTTCTTTACGGCGATTTCGGTCTTATTGTATTTCTTTTCGTGAAACACCTTGCCCGTCAGGAACAAGTTCGCCATCGTCACCGAGAACACGAGAAGCATACTCGCGAGAATCGCCGCAAGCAAAATGCTAAAACGCTTGAAAATCTTTTTCAAAAAATGCAACATTATTCCGCCTGAGCCGCAATCGAAACCTTCTTGACTCCAGCCAAGTTGCACATGTCAATCACCTGCACCAACACGCCCGTTTCGGCACCCTTGTCAGCAATCACCACCGCTTCACGATCCGGCGCCTTCGCAAGCGACTGCTTCAAGATATCCTGCAAACTCGCCAAGTCTACCTGACGTTCGTTCATGTGAATCGTGCCTTCGCGCGTAATGGCAATCAGCAAGTTCTCTTTTTCGAGCTGGCTTGCAGACTGTGCCTGCGGCTTAGTCACATCCACACCCGTTTCACGCGTAAACGAAGACGTCACCACAAAGAAAATGAGCAAGATGAACACGATATCCATCAGCGGGCCCATTTCGATGCCCATATCTTTCTGCTTTCTTCTCGGCAAATTGAATTCCATAACTAGCCTTCAGCCTTTTCCACAAAATAGTTTTCAATCACAGTCGCGCCCAGCTCCATCTTCTGACGCAAAATTTCAACACGTTCATCCAGGCGCTGTTTCAAAAGCGTGAGCGGGAATGCCACAAGCAAGCCACTCTGCGTCGAGATCAACGCTTCGGAAATGCCATCGGCCATGAGCACCGGGTTCTGGTTTCCGTAAAGCGTAATCACTTCAAAGGTTGAGACCATGCCCGTCACGGTTCCAAGCAAGCCCAGGAGCGGTGCGGCCGAGGCCATTACAGACACAATGTGGTTTCCTTGCTCCATGTAGCGCACCGTCTTGGCCAAGCGCACTTGCATGTAGTCGCGGAATCCTTCAGGATTGTTCTGCGCCACATTAATCGCTTCGCTCAGTTCGCGGCCCAAAAGCCCACCACGCTTGCGGAGCCTGCGCAAGGCCTTTTCGACGCTCGGGGGTTCAGCATTCTTTTCGTATTCTTCGTTGCCGCCGTTCAAGTCAAGACGCATACGCTTGATGACCCTGTGGATGTCGGCGCGGAAGAAATCACTCCCGATGCGGAACCAGCTCGAAAACAGGAAGTAGAATCCGATAACGCCTGCCAAGAGGATCGGGAGCATAACCACGCCGCCCGCCTGGTAAGTGTTCTGCAGAGACTCCAGGAATATGTAATGGGTGTTAGACATGCCCGATTACGCTTCCTTCCCGAAAATTCTGTTCAACAGCGAGGTACTCTGCACATACATTTCGCTCGTGACCTTTTCAATCTTTTCGCTCAAAAGGCCGTGCAAAATCATCACCGGAATGGCAATCACAAGGCCCGTTTCCGTCGTCACCAAGGCTTCGGAAATACCGCCAGCCAAAACGCGTGCGTCGTTGGTGCCGACTTCGGTAATCACGGTAAAGAGCGTAATGATACCAGTCACCGTACCGAGCAAGCCAAGCAGCGGAGCAATCGTTCCCATGGCAGCCAACAGGCCCATGCGGCGTTCCAATTTCGGCTGTTCACGGAGCATCGCTTCTTGCAGTGAGCGCTCGGCGTCTTCACGCTTGTCGCGGGCACGGTTCAGCACTGCAAACAGCACCAGCGAAAGACTCGTTTCCTTTTTCAGGCAAAGATTCGCAGCGTCTTCGTAACGGGATTCCTTGACAAGCGCATTCAACTTTTTCAAGAAGCGGCGGCCCAAATGTCCGCGGAAAGTCAATACTAAGAAGCGTTCCAAGCAAAGGAGCAACGCAAAGATCGCCACCAGCATGAGCGGGTACATCACGATACCGCCCTTCTTGAAGAATTCCTTGAACTGTTCGGTCATCGTGAGTTCCTTGGTATCGGTAATCGCATTCTTGATTGCCTTATTCTGGAGCACATCCAGCGGAATCACGACCGTCGGCGAAGCAGTTTCGCCAGCAGAACCTGCCTGCACCACAGCCTGCTTCACGTTACCGGCCATTTCAGGCGGGAGTACCGCATTCCATTCAAACACTTTACCCTGCAAGGCGCCAGAGCGGAGCAATGCCTGCACATCGCCATTGTCCTGCGCGACTTCGCCGAGGAACACGGTACCCAAGCGCAAACGGTTCACGTTCACATCGGGGCGACTGCCCACCTGCGAAGTTTCGCGACCATAGAACTGCGTATAAGTCAGTTCATGGCGGATCAGCAAATCATCCATGTAGCTCTGCACCGCACCAATCGTATTCGGTGTCGCCTTTTCGGCTTCGTTAGAAGCTTGCTTCAGGCGAATCAAGCGGCCGTTCATGCCCACCGGATAATCACCCATGGCATCGCCAAGTGTCTTGTCGATCGAAAGTTTCACCTGCGTATTCAATGCATCATAGGCCGATTCTTCGGACTGCGCCTTTTCTTCGGCTTCTTCGGTCAGGCTCTTGCTTGCCGCCACTTCTTCGCTCACGCGGCCAAGATCTGTCGAAAGCTTGGAATAGCGGGCGTCAAGCTCGCGCGATGCCGCCTGGTGTTCTTCAGTCAGCTGGGATTCGGCATAACGCTTGCGCCAGTGTTCGGCTTCAAGCTTTTCAAGCGAATCGGCCTTCTGCAGGCGAATGCGGGTCAAAGCCTCTACTTCGCGCTGCAAGTTGCGAACTTCTTCAGTCTGCAGGGAATCCTTGATTCGAGCCTGGTCTTCGGCAGAGGGCTTACTTTCGCCCGAACCCGACCACGGCCACGCAAAAGCGGATGTCGCCGAAATCATCAAGGCGCACAATGCAACATTCTTATTCAAAATCATTTCTCTCCCCCCACCACAGAAAGGCTTACGGGCAACTTCACGACCTGAGGCGGCTTTTTCGCCTGCTTCACGTCAAGCGCAAGCTTTACCGCAGCGCGTTCTTCCAAATTCAAGTCTTCGTTCCATTCGTAGACAATCTTGCCATCCACCATCTTGCGTACGAGCGTTCCGAAAACGGTGCCGTTGTCATCGCTGTAAACCATCCACTGGTTACCGATGCGCAGAATCGCTGCGTTAATGAGTTCGCCGTCTTTACGGGTCAGCGGGCTGTTGATGATTGCCACTTCATCACCGAACTTGGTTTCTTCGGCAACGAGCGATTTCAGGCGAGAAAAGGCTTCTTCTTCACTGGCGTTACCGCTTTCGATATCGCGGGTGAGCGATTTGACACGGTCCAGTCTGCTTTCGCGTTCCCACGGGAGCGTCTGGGCGACTTGCGCTTCTAAACGCTTGCTGATGCCGGCGAGTTCTTCGCGCAAAGCCTTGCGCTTGGATGCCACATTGTCGCTCTTGTTCTTGGCGCGGGCCTGCTTGTTGCGCTCCGTCTGGAGTTCGGCAGCCACGTTCTTGATTTTGGCATTCAAGGTATCGATTTCGCTACGACGGCGTTCCGTGTCGGCCTTGTAACGGGCCTGCAACGTCTTGTAACGGGAATCGTCCGCCTTGAGCATCGAATCGGTCGAGGCGATCTGGCGGTTCAATTTCTGGATTTCGGAATTCAGCTTGTCTTTTTCCAGCTTCAAATCGCGAATTTCGGCGTCACGATCAGCAAATGCCACCCCCGAAAGGAGCATCACGACAAGCGTCAACGGTAATAATTTCAGTCGTTTCATAACTTTCCGCAATAAGTGAGACATCAAAATTTACATAAATAAAACACCTGACCAAAACAAAAGTGTTACCGATATATCAAAAAAACTTTAGCGTTTGGCCCCATCCGGCGCCCCATTCCGCCCCTTTTTAATTGACATGAACCGGCCTTCAATGTATATTTATGTTTACAAAATTAAGAAGGTGATTATGGATATTAAAAAAATTGGCACATTCAGTGCTATTGTTGCCCTATGTTTCTTTTCCGCCTGTAGCGACGACGGCTCCACTGGCGCCATAGAATGGCCCGGAGAAAAAACGGCTCCGCTCGCCGAATGCACAATGCCAGCATTCCTGAAAAAAAGCGACAAGGTTGCCCTAATTTCGCCCTCGTACACCACCCCCGATTCCAACATCCAAAAGACCGCCGATGTCATCAAGGAATGGGGATTCACGCCCGTTATCGGCAAGAACGTGGGCAAACTTGAAGCAGGCAAATACGCCGGCACCGCCGAAGAACGCGCCAAAGACTTTATTACCGCACTCAAGGACACAAGCATCAAAGCTATTCTCTGCAATCGAGGCGGCTACGGCACCATTCAACTGGTCGACCTCATTGACCCGAAACTTGTGAAAAAGAACCCCAAGTGGCTTATTGGCTATAGCGACATCACCACGCTGCACGCCATGCAGACCAAGGCGGGCGTCATGAGCATTCACGGCACCATGAGTTCAAGCATCGCCAAGACCGCAGGCAAAGACGACAACAGTACACTCCTGCGCGACTTGCTCAAGGGCGAAGTGCCGACTTACAAGGTCCCCAAGCACAAATACAACCAGAAGGGCAAAGCCGAAGGCATTCTCGTAGGCGGCAACATGACCACCTTCGTGCCACTCATTGGCACAAGCGACATCGATATTTTCCAGAACGACGGAATCATCTTGTTCATGGAAGAAATCGGCGAGAACCTGCGTAACATCGACCGCATGTTCCATTCCATCGAGTTGCATGGTGTCATGGAAAATGTACGCGGCGTAATTCTCGGCGAATTCGTAGATTCCGGCACCGATCTCGATTACGAAAGCACCGAGGCCATGCTTTCAAGCTACCTCAAGAAATACGACATTCCTGTGATGTGCGGATTCCCTGCCGGTCATGACGATGTGAACTTGCCGCTCGTCATGGGTGCAAAGGTTGAGATGAATGTAACCGACAAAGGCGCCACACTCGCCTTTGACATCGGCGGCAAAAACAAAGACGTCGATACAGACAAACTCACAAACAAGACTACCCTTTCGAAGGCAATTCGCCTGATGCTTTCGGGTAAGATTTTTTCAATTGAATAATTTTTGAGATGTTTATGGATTTCAAGAAAAACGTCATTGCAAGCATCGCGCGGCAATCCATTTTTGCATTATCGTTAACCCTGACACTAGTCGCCTGCGGCGATGATTCTTCGTCATCGGCTTCTGACGATTCTAAAGATAACGCCACGATTGACGTAAGCAAGATGTCGATTCGCGAAAAAGTGGGACATATGTTCTTCATTCGCCCCGAAGCGCTTGACACGAGCATTCACTGGAACGAATACGCGGAACTTCCAGATTACAAGCTACAGCACGTGAACAAGACCATGCTCGCCATCAACAAGAACTACCCCATTGGCGGCATGATTCTTTACGCCCACAACATTGTAGACGAAGACCAGCTCGGCGAATTCATTGCTGAAATCAGAAAGTTGAATGGCAATCCGCTCCTTGCCATCGACGAAGAGGGCGGCCGCGTTGCCCGTATCGCGAACAACGAGAACTTTGACGTTCCCAAGTACGAAAGCATGGCCGCCATTGCCGAAAGCGGCGACCCGAACGAAGCCTATAAGGCGGCGTTCACCATCGGAAGCTACATCAAGGAATACGGTTTCGACATCGACTACGCCCCGGTCGCCGACGTGAACACGAACCCTGAAAACATCGTCATCGGGGCGCGCGCCTTCTCGGACGACCCCGAGACCGCCGCCGATTTTGTGGTAAGTTACCTCAACGGCCTCGATTCCGCAGGCATTATCGGCACGCTCAAGCATTTCCCTGGCCACGGCGACGTAAAGACCGACACGCATTCCGGCTACGCCGAGACCAACAAGACCTGGAAAGAAATGCTCAAGTGCGAAATGATCCCGTTCAAGGCCGGCATCAAGGCAGGCGCCCAGATGATCATGACCGCCCACATCGCGGCTCCGAAAGTCACTGGCGACGATCTGCCCGCGACACTTTCTCCTGTCATTCTGCAAGACAAGCTCCGCGGCGAACTCGGTTTCAAGGGAGTCATCGTGACCGACGCCATGGATATGGGCGCCATCACCACGCAATTCGGCAACGCCGAAGCCGCCATCAAGTCTATCCAGGCAGGTGTCGACGTGGTGCTTTGCTCCCGCGAATTTACACAGGTATTTGACGCTGTCGTCAAGGCCGTCGAAAAGGGCGACATCAAAGAATCCCGCATCGACGAAAGCGTCAAGCGCATCCTCGCATTAAAGAAGAAATAACTCTTCAGCATTCACAAAACTTGCATACAGAAAGGGCCCCGGCTTTATCGCCGGGGCTCTTGTCTTACAAACTTATTGCCATAACGTTACTGGCATTTCATGCGACCATCTTTCTGCTTTTCACACCAGTTGTCGCAAATAACGGGGTGGTAACGGTTGCAGATTTTCTGGGCTTCGCGCTTGAGAATGCTTGACTTCTGTTCCTTGAGGTAGTAGCGGCTCACCAAGGCGCTCTGACACTGTTCAATATCCGGCCAGTCACGGTCGGCGCACCAGGTCCACAGATATTCCTTGCAGTAATTATCTTCCGGATTCACGATGCAAAGCTCGTACAAGTTGTAGCAATCGGCAATCTTGTTGTTCTCGAAGTTGCTCGCCACACAATAACGCTTGAGGCCGTCGGCGTAGGCTCTGGACTTGTCTTCCGCATTGATCGTGTCGGGCAGGAACATGGACCACTTGGTGGTATCGAGCATCATGGCGGCCTTCACGTTCGAGGCATAGCATTCCTTAGAATCCCTGCTGTATACAGAATCTCGGTAGGTTTCGTAGGCATACCTATTCTGATTCGCCAAGTCACCTGTCCAATTGAGATCAATTCCCGCGCAGTAAATATCCTGGTAAAGTCTGCAACCCTTGGAATCCCAGCTATCCGAAAGGTCGCCCTCGGTATTGTAGCAGTTGTGATGAGCAATGTG
Organism: uncultured Fibrobacter sp.; assembly: GCF_900316465.1. NCBI lineage: Bacteria > Pseudomonadati > Fibrobacterota > Fibrobacteria > Fibrobacterales > Fibrobacteraceae > Fibrobacter > uncultured Fibrobacter sp. The sequence goes on from NZ_ONDD01000006.1 coordinate 36,944, forward strand.
CTTCATGTTCACGCCCTTACCGTTGACATGCAGCAACACCGTCGCCTTAGACATTCCGGTAAACACGCCCATGCCGTTTTCGATATTGGATTCCGGAATGATGCGCGAGTCGTTCACCGATTCCTTCACCTTGTCTATATAATCGATATAGGATTCATCTGTCGAATACAAGTCCACAGAGACATCGCCCAAGGGGAGCATCATGTTCATCAGGTAGGCGGTGTCCAGCGCACGGAAATCTGCCACCTTGCGGTTCGAGGTAAAGCCCAAATTTTCAGTCAGTTCCAAAGGGTCATGAATCGCAATACCGCGGTAGCCTTGGTCATCTTCGTCGGTAAAGCCCTTGAACATGTTGTTGATGGTCGTATTCTGCGATTCGGCATTACCCATGTCGTAATTCATCACCGCAATGACGCCTCTCACAGACTGATCGTAATCCAGGGCGCACTTCACGAATTCCATGTCCATGGGAAATTCCAGGAAGTCTATTTCGAACCGGGGACTATCCTCATCGTAAGCCATCCACTCATAGTCACCATTTTGCAGAGGAACATTCAAACCCTTGACTTTAACAGCTGGCGGAATAACCGCCTCCGCCTTGTAACGGGATTTCACCTTGTGGCCCAAGCTGTCCCATTCGAAGTAGGCTTCTAGCTTGTAGGTCTCGCCGATAACGCCTTCGTAAGTATCGCCGCCAAAGCAATTCGGCTTGTGACTGTAACGTCTCAAGACAAGCGTCGTATCCGCCTCGTCAATACTGCTGTAATGACTGTCAAAATGGCCCGATACCGTTACGTAGGCACTGTCGTAAAACGCAAAGTTTTCGGCCGCCGTTTCGTCAAGTTCGTAAACCTTCGAAAAGCAGACATAAGGAGATTCGCCACTGATAACGTAGCCGTAGGTGTAGATACCCGTGTACACGTCGCGCTTTTCGGGGTAATATTCCCACGGACCGTGAAAATCGCACGCCACCAACATGAACAACGCGCAAAGAGCGAACGGCAAAAAACGACGAGATGTAAGCAATTGTTTCATTGTACCCTGCAAATTTACATATTTGAAACACCTATACACCGCAAAAGTGTCACCACTGACAATTGTTTTTTTAATAAAAAAAGAGCCGCACCTTTACGATGCGGCCCCCATTCAAGCTTTATAAGGCTTATCCGAAAATCTTGGCGCAGAGTTCCGGTGCAAACTTGGACAGGTAACCCTGAATCAGGAGGATCGAAACCAGCAGCGGCAAGACCCACTTGAAGTAGATTCTAAATGCGGCGTTGTACGGAATCTTGTAACCCTTACCGGCGTTCATTTCGGTAAAGAACTTTTCCTGACCCCAACCATAGCGGCTAGAGCAGAAGATGGCGATGAACATGCCACCAGCCGGGAGCATGGTGTTGCTCACGATAAAGTCTTCAAGGTCCAGAACGCAGCTGCCGGGGCCGAACGGTTCAAAGCCCGAAAGCATGTTGAAGCCGAGGGCGCAAGGGAGCGAAAGCACGAACACGATCAAGATATTCCAATAGGCAACCTTGCGGCGTTTGAAACCCTTGAGGTCCATCCAGAACGACACCAGGTTTTCGAAAACGGCAATCAAGGTGGACATGGCCGCAAACGACATGAACAGGAAGAAGGCGGCACCGAAGAATCTACCGGCAGGCATCATGGCGAACACGTTAGAAAGCGTCACGAAGATAAGGCCCGGGCCCTGACCAGGAGACTGGTGGAAGGCAAAGCAGCTGGGAATCACAATGATGCCCGCGACCAAGGCGACGACGGTATCAAGAATACAGACGCTCGTGGCTTCTTTTGCCAGGGAATGATTCTTTCCGATGTAGCTACCGAAAATAGCCATGCTACCGATACCGAGGCTCAAGGTAAAGAAGGCGTGTGCAAAGGCGGCAAAGATAGCCTCGCCCAGCCCCTTGCCCGATTGCGTAAGGCGTTCCAAGGACGGCAACAGGTAGAACTCAAGGCCAGCCGTAGAGCCGGGGAGCGTCACGGCGCGAATCGCAAGGATTACCATAATGACAAGCAAGCAAATCATCATGCCCTTGGTGATGCGTTCCACACCCTTCTGGAGGCCAAGCGACACAATAAAGAGGCCAATGACAATGGCAACCGTCATCCAGAAAATCATGAGGCCCGGATTTGAAAGCATTTCACCGAAGCCAGCAGCAATCTGATCCGGAGTACCCATGAGGAACTTGGGGTCGGTAACCATCTTGTAGAAGTAATAGAACATCCAACCGGTCACCACCGAATAGAAGGCCATCAATATGTAGTTGGCCGAAATCAGCGGGAACTTGGCCCAATGCCACTTGGTGCCCGGTTTTTCCAGGTTGTCGAATGCGCGAGCGATACCGCTCTTACCGCCACGACCCAAGGCAAGTTCTGCCATTAAAATGGGCAGGCCCAAGAAGAGCAAGAAGCCGAGGTACGGGAGCACAAAGGCCGCTCCACCGTACTGGCCAGCAATGTAAGGGAAACGCCACACGTTGCCCAGACCAATGGCACAACCGGCGGCAATGAGGATAAATCCGAGTCTTGATTTAAAGGTTTCGCGTTCCATAGTATTAAAAACTATAGAAAAATCTAGACCCTTGTCAGCCCCACTTTATTCAAAATGCTAGAAATAATACTCGTAACTGAGCATAACCGGCAAGAACGGGAACTGGGTAACTTCCGTTTTTTCGGGCGGATTCTTGCTTGTATCGTAGAATGTGTAGAACATATTCTCGTGATCGGTTACGTTAATAAAGGTCCAGCTAAAGTTCCACTTGTTTTCACGACCGATATCGATAGCCTTGATATCGACACGGAAATAGTCCGTCTGGCGGGCGGCATTGCGGCTACCCGGCAACACCACTGTCGCATCGGTATACTGCTGGTGACCCATATCCTGCGACACGTAGTAACCCTTGTATTCGCTAATGGGCATGCCCGCTGAATACTTCATGATAACCGAGGTTCGAATATACATGTCCTTTTGGGTCGGGTGCACCGTCAACGCATCTTCCGGGCCGCGCCAGTTAATGCCCAAGTCCATCTTGAGGGCATAAGGCTGATGCCAGCTCGGGAAATACGGCTTGGTGCCGTCATCCGTCTTCATGACGCTAATGCTCTGGCTCCAGTTAATGCCGCCGAACCACCAGCCCTTATCTTTACGCAGCGAAAGTTCGTAACCGAAGGAATAGCCTTCTGCCGTTCCGAAGCCATCGGCCAGCACAAAGTCGTCGGAGGCGGTTTCATCGTTACTGTCCAGCACAGACACAAACGTATTCAGGTTGCTTTGGGTCTTGTAGTAAACGCCCACGGTCGCATCGTAATCTTCCATAATGCCGCGCTGGCTATATTCCGCGGCAAACAGCCACGAAGACGCCGGCTCGATATGCTTGCCCTTGGTAGTCGTGGTTGCCGGGTAATAGAATTCGTTCAGAGTTTCCTGGTCGGTATAGACAAGCGCATTCAAGTACTGCAGGTAATAACCGCCGTAGAATTCCAAGGTCTTGTCGTCGTCGATATTCACGGTCAAGGAGGCGCGCGGTTCTACGCCAAAGTCTTTTGCAGCCGTCTGGTAATTAAAGCGAAGGCCGTATTGCAACAGGTAATCGGGTGCAAACTTCCAGGCATCTTGCAGGTAGCCCACATGGTGGAAGGGTTTCTGAATATCAGCCACGCTGATGGTGGACATCTGTTCGCGGTAGCGCTCGTAGATGTATTCCAGTTCGTAGCCGGCAGTGAGCGTGTGGTTCGGAATGCCGCGATAGTTAACCCACTGCTTGCCTGCGAAGGTGTAAAGGAACATCTCGATAGACATCAGTTCACCGATTTTCATGGTCTGGTAGAACTCGCTGAACGCAAGAGTCGCGTTGTAGTCCCAGTCGCCATTGATGCGGTGCGTAATGTTGAGCGGAATGGCTACGTTACCCCAGTCCATATAAAGCGGGTCAAAACTCAAGCGGTCTTTACCGACATAGAAGCTAAGTTTCATGCGGGTGTCATCGGTAAAGTTATACATGAACGTGCCCTGCACGTCTGTAAATTCGTAGTCCAGGTTCAGGTCGATAATGTCGAGGGCGTTCATCAAATCGAGCATGTAGCCGATGTAGGTGGTACGGCCTGCCACCACCCAGCGTGCAGGGCCCTGATGGCCTTCGGTATGGAGTTGCGCCGCAAACGTACTGATCTTGATGCTTGACTTGCTGAACCATTCATTGACGGTATCCTGACCGCCGGCGCGGCCATCCATCTTGAGCACGGAACTCAGGCGGTTACCATACTGCGCCGGGAAACCACTCTTGTAGAATTGCACATCGTCAATGCCTTCGACCAGGAAGGTACTGAACAGTCCGAAGAAATGCACCGGAGAGTAAACGACCGCGTTGTCGAACAGGAAGAGGTTCTGGTCGGCGGCTCCACCGCGAACATAAATCTTGGAGCTGAAATCGGAGCTGGCGACCACGCCCGGGAGCGCCTGGATACTCTTGATGACGTCGGCTTCGGCGAGGCTGGGCATACGCTTGATGGACTTAGCCGACACTACAGATTCGCCGGGCTTGCGCTTAGGGCGACGGCGCAGCTGGACTACGACTTTCTTGAGTTCGGTGACCTTGGCGTTGTCGCCGCCAGCAAGGAGGGCATCGACATCGACGTCCTGGCTTGCGGAATCTTGCGCCAGCGTATCGGGGCGTTGCGGGGTGTCCCCACCCCCGCTAGAAGGGGTAGCGGATGCCGTGTCAGCGGCAGCAGCGAGGGGAAGGCCTTCCCCTTCTACTATAGAATCGGGTTCTGCAAAAGCCTCGCCCAGTGCCTGCGAGAAACTGCGTTCAGCGCCAATGTACTTGAGTTCGTAGCATTTTTCTTTTTCGGCGCCCGCCGTGTCCGAATTCGTGACGCACACATTCCAAAGGGTATCTTCGGGAAGCACAATGCTAAAGGGCGTGCCCACGGTGGTTTGCAGCGCCTCGCCCGATTCCAGGATTTCGACATTGAGTTTTTCGCCTGGGGCAAACGAGGAATCCTGTACGATTCCGTTAAAGGTGATTCCTTGGGGTGCAAGCGAATCGGGCACAGGTTCTTGTGCCACGGCAGCTACACTCAACATAGCCAGCAACAAAGCAAAAATTTCAATATAACGTTTCAAAATAACTCGCGTTCTAACAAAAATAGCAAATAGGAAACCCTATTTGCTATTGTAACACTATAAGGAGCAAAAAGTGTCACTTGTTTTTTAGAATTTTCTTTTAGAATCTTCCCACAGTAATGCCCGAGTAGAAGCCGGGCCACCAACGAGCCTTATGCTTTTCGCTACCAAAATCGTCGTGGTAGTTGTTCCAAGGCTTGAGCCAAATCTCGTCCGCATCGCCAATCGTCGCCCAGTTCAGCGAGCCACCCACCGTAAGGCCTAACCCTGGGAACAGCTTATGTACAAAGCCCAAGCGCAGGCGGTGGTGGTAATTGTAATTGTTTTCACCGCTGAAAGCAACATTTTCGAAGGCATTCAGGAACATGTATTCCAACTCAAAGTGGTTGCCGTACTTGCCGAACTGCGTACCGATACCGTAACCGCTTTCGTAGCGGTCTTCAAAGCGTTTGAATCCTTCACCCTTTTCAAAGGGACGAGCCCATTCAAAGGCGGTGTAGAAATAAGCTGTACCCAAGTGGAGCGAAAGATCCAGAGCACCCATTTCATTCAAGGATGTAGTTGCAGACCATACGCCGTTACCCACCACGCTAATAAAGCCGACCGGAGTCTTTTCGCATTCCAAGCATACGTTCACAAAACCCACCTGGCGACCCTTGGACTTGGGAGCCACATTCACATAGCCCACCTGCGTGCCGCCTTCCCAAGCCGTGGCATTCACAAAGCCCACGCCTACACGGGAATTGACCGCCACGTTCGTAAAGCCCACCTGAACATCGGCGTCCTTAGCGACATCGACAAAGCCCACCTGCACTTTGGAGCCCATATTTGTGTTCACAAAGCCAACATTAGTCTTGCTGTATTCAGAAGCATTCACAAAACCCAGCTGCAAGTATCGCATGGTATCGAGAGCGGCGTTCACAAAACCGATCTGCGCACCTTCGGATTTTTCAGACGCCCAGTTGATATAGGATAGCTGCAAACCATCAACGCTTTCGGCATAGTTCACGGCACCCGAAATCTGCGCGCCGTCAATATTTTCGTTCGCGATATTCAAGATACCTGTTATTTGAATGCCTCGCATATCTTTACTTGCGCTGTTCACAAACAAGCTCACCTGCGAACCGACCATGTAGTCTTTCGTCTTGGTGGCAAAGAGACCCAATTGCACGCCCTTGCGCGGATCCTTGTCGCGATCGTAAAAACCAAACGTTGTGCGGGAAACTCCGTTGCGGTCAAGCGAATCCAGGGAGCATTTTGCCGTATCGCCATTAGCGCAAGAACGTTCGCTCTTGATTTCGCCGCGAAGAGCCGTCTTTTCGACAGCGACCGCCGTGAACTGCTTTTTGCCGAGACGCGCACGGTTGTTGTCATAAAGCGTGATCGACGCTTCCTTATATTCGGCAGGACGTTCCAAGCGTACGCTGTACTTGCCGGCAGGGAACCCGAGGCTCATGGCGCGACCAGATTTCTTGTAAAGTTCGGCGACAAGTTCACCCTTTTCGTCGCGAATGAACAAGTGACCGTCTACATTCTCGTCCAATTCCAAGCCTGCGCTCGTGCTGCGCAAATCCGTCATCACCACATCCCCGGTGCCCGCCAAGTTCATGTCGCGGCTGGGGTGCTGGGCGCCACCCATGGTGGCTTCGGTCTTCTGGAGAGTTTCATTGAAGGCGAACTGGTAAGCTTCAGAAAGCGTCACCTTGCCGTCACCGCTCGCATCGCCTGCGCCGCGAAGGCCGCTCACCAGCGAATGCGTAAAGAAGGAACCCTTGAGTTTGTCGCTTTCCTGGCTAGATTCATCTTGAGTGCTGCTGGTGATAAAGGCGTAGCCTTTCATGTCGCTGCTTTTGTCGACCATGAACGCCGGCACAGCGACACCGCCCTTCGCGCGGGTAATAGCACCCGAGCCGCAAGCGTCAATCACGGCAATCTTCACGTCGGCATTCAAGGCATCCACACGCTTGCGGAATTCTTTCCAGCTATAAATTTCTTCACCGAGGCGCAGTCCCTTTTCGTCGGCGTGACCGCTGTAATACACCAGCACTTCTTCGCGGGAATTAGCGTCGGCGCCCTTCGCAGACTTTGCAGACTGCAACTTTTTATCAAGAGATTCCAGCTGGCTCTGCAACGAGGCCACACTCGGTTCCGTCACGCGGTACACATTCTGCTTGGGCACGCCACCCATCTGCGAAAGCACATTCGCAAAGGCGCGGGCATCGCTTTCGGCATAACGCAGCACCGGGCGGCCCTTACCGCCGTTATTCGCACTCACCGCGAACACGTAACGGTTAATCGCGATCTCGCCGGAATTCGCAGCGGCATGGGCATTGCTTGCAGCCGCCAAAATCGCCACCAGGCACACCAGGCAGAAAATGGCAGAGCCCGACAAAAAATCGCAGAATAAAATCTTACCCAAAATCTTTTTCATTTTCTCCCCCTTATTTCCCAACTTTGCGGAGCGTAAACGAAACGTTTTCTACACCAGCCTGCTTCAAGCTCTTGTCAATATCGTTGCCGTCAATTTCAAAAGCATTCTGCGACGTGAGCAAGAAGAACTTTTCGAATTTCGGAGCGTTATCAAGCTTGTAGGCAAACGGAAGCGTCGTCATTTTGCCGGGTTCCAGCTCAATAGCCTTGTTGCCTTCGCCCATGTGCATGGTAATGGTTCCGTTGCCGTCCATGCTAAAAAGCATGCCGAAGCACTTTTGCGGAACACGGTAACGCAACTGGATTTCGTCGCCTTCGTGGGCATCGCCCAGGTTCACCATTTGCACGGCACTGTCGCCCGTCTTTTTCCAGACTTCCAAAGAAGCCTGCATACCCTTGATTCGCGTGCCGTCATCTACATCGGCCATGGCGACTTCCATCGAGGCGACATTGTTGTCGTAAGTCGCCACATCGCGATTCAACACAACCACCGAGAAAATACCCAGCGCAATCACCAACGCGGCAGCCACCTTGAGCCACAAAATATTCTGGCCAGCCTTCTCGGCAGAATTCCCGGCGGCTTCGGCAGCCTCAATGCGTTCTTCAAGATCCGCAAACGGATTTTCCACTAAAAAGCGCTTGCCCTGCAGGCGCATTTCAGCCACGCGGGCGGCAAAGATTTCGTCGCTCAATTCGCGTTCCTGGAGTTCACGCATTTCTTTTTCGGAGAGTTCCCCGAGCAGATAGCGTTCCAGATTGAAATCGGAAATTTTATTGACAGATGTCATCTTTCAACCTCCAGATTCTTGATCTTGGCTTGCAGGGTACGCAAACGCTTGCGCACGCCACTCACCGAAAGTCCAACAGTTTCAGCAGTTTCTTCCAGAGTCATGCCGTCTACATAATGCAGCGTCGCAATCGTGCGGGTCGATTCCTGCTCCTTCGAGAAAATCTTTGCCAAAAGGCCCTTGGCCTCATAACCGTCATCTTCTTCGGCGCAGGCGATGGTGAGCAAGAGTTCGCTCGAATCACAATCAAGCCCGCGGCGTTTCTTGTCGCGAATACGGTTCAGGCAAAGTCTGGTTGCCGTATTCCACAACAAACTCGACGGCTGCGAAAGATCCAAGGTGTCCATGCGCTCGTATACACGCAAAAACACATTTTGCACCATGTCTTTGGCTTCGGCATCGTCCTTGAGCAAAAAGACACAGCGTCTGTAAACCATCGGGGCATATGCCTCGTACAGTTTCGAAAAAGCCATGCGATCAAGGAGATTTTTCCCGTTCATACCATTGTAACACTAGTGGAAGTTAAAAGTGTCACCGCAAATTTAAAAAAAAGAAAGCCCCGCTTGTGCGGGGCAATATCTGTATAAATATTGGGCAAACGCCAATTTTTACTTTTTGGCAGCGGGTTTTGCAGCTTCGGCAGGCTTTGCTTCTGCCTTTTTCTCTGCAGGCTTGGCTTCCGGCTTCTTTTCAGCAGCGGGCTTAGCCTCGGCCTTCTTTTCCGCCGGCTTGGCTTCAGCCTTCGCAGGCTCTGCAGCAGGTGCCACAGGCACGGCTGTGCTGTCGATAGCGGGCACTTCGGCATAAACCTTCAAGAGTTCCACCTCGAACACAAGCATCGCATTCGCCGGAATCATCGGAGGCACGCCCGCTTCGCCATAGGCAAGGGCACTCGGAATCCAGGCCTTCACCTTGTCGCCTTCCTTCATGACCTGCAGCAAGTCCTGCCAGCCTTCAATCACGGCACTCACCGGGAATTCCAGCGGTTCACCGCGCTTGACGCTATTGTCGAATTCCGTACCGTCGAGGAGCGCTCCAATATAGTGCACCTGCACCTTGTCGCTCATCTTGGGGCTAATGCCAGCACCGGCCTTAATCACCTTGTACTGCACGCCCTTCGGAGTCTTCTTGACAGTCGTATCCTTGGCATTTTCGGCAAGGAACTTCGTCTGTTCATCCAACAGCTTCTGGGCCTGGGCCTTTTCGTCGGATTCCTTCTTCTTCTGCATCTGCAAAAGCAAATCCTGCAAGGCGGATTCCGCGGTAGAATCGGCCATCTGCACCGGGCGGGTAGAATCTACCTGGTCCTTGATAGCGCCCATGAGCACGTCCATGTTCAGCGGCACGTTCACGTTCGCAATCGCCTTGCCCAAGTCCATACCCAGCGCATAGCTGTAACGGTCGGTAGGGTTATTCAAATCCGGCAATGCAGACTTGGTATTGGCAGCAGAATCAGTCTGAGCCTCGGGATCCACAGCGGGTTTTTGACCGCCACCGCAAGCAACCAGCACCGAACAGAGTGCCAAAGAAGCCGAAAAAACATGATTAATCTTCATATAATTCCTTGATCTATAGCGAGTTACATCGCAAATTCCAGTGATATACGACACACACAAAAATAGAAAAGGCTTTAAAGAACGCGTCGTGAACACTTTTTAGAACAATCTTTTCGCCCTAAAATGTACAAAATTTTGACTTTTTAGAAAAAATTTTAAGTGAAAATTGTCGTTTTTAGCAAAATTTAAACACTTTTATCCAAATAGGCAACAACTTTCCTTACACAAATGCCGTAAACGGGCGTTTACAAAGGGGTTGCTAAAACAGATTTTTGTTACTAAATTTACACATAAGAGTGAGAAATATAAGGAAATTGTATGAACTACCGTTTCGAAAATTTCATAAATTCGGCCTCCGCTAACAAGCAGGCTTTCGAAAGCTCCATCGAGAGCGTTCGTAGCGAGCTCGATAGCATGGTCAGCTCGAATACCGTTCGTGCAGTCCCGAGCCCTGCCAAGACTGGTTGGCTTAAGGGTTCGCTTTCCTACCCGTGGGTAATCGTTTGCTCCTTGGTTCCGTCCCTCAAGGACATGTTCTAAGATTTAAGAACCTTACATTTTTCAAATTTTGTAGCCTCGCCTTCCGCGGGGCTTTATTTTTTTCTTTGGCGCAAAACTAATGACTAACCCCAGACTCTTTTCTATCTTTGGGGCAAACAATCGCGCACAATGCGCACCGGAGACCTTATGGCAGCACTCATCCTCGACGGCAAGGCCCTTGCCAAGACCACTGAAGAAGAACTCAGCGCCCGCGTGGCGCGTCTCAAGGAAAAGACGGGCAAGACCCCGATCCTTGCGACTATCCTCGTTGGCGACGATCCGGCATCGGCCACTTACGTGAAGATGAAGGGCAACGCCTGCGCCCGCGTGGGTATGGAAAGCATCCGCGTGGTGCTCCCGAAGAACACCACCACCGAAGAACTCCTCAACAAAATTCAGGAATTGAACGAGAACCGCGACGTGCACGGCATTCTGCTGCAGCACCCGGTTCCGCGCCACATTGACGAACGCGCCGCTTTCGAAGCCATTGACGCTCGCAAGGACGTGGACGGCGTGACCTGCCTCGGTTTTGGCCGCATGGCGATGGGCGAACCCGCTTACGGTTGCGCAACGCCCGCAGGCATTATGCGTTTGTTGAAGGCTTACAACATTCCGCTCAAGGGTAAGCACGCCGTGGTTGTAGGCCGCAGCGCTATTCTTGGCAAGCCCATGGCTCTCATGCTCTTGAATGCAGACTGCACCGTGACCATTTGCCACAGCAAGACCGAAAACCTGCCCGAATTCGTGAAGCAGGCCGATATCTTGGTCGGTGCGGTCGGCAAGCCGGAATTCATCAAGAAGGAATGGATCAAGCAGGGCGCTGTCGTGGTCGATGCCGGTTACCATCCGGGTGGCGTTGGCGATATCGAAAAGGGTCTTGACGACGTGGCTTCCGCCTACACTCCGGTTCCGGGCGGCGTAGGCCCCATGACCATCAACACGCTCATTTACCAGAGCGTGGAATCCGGCGAGAAATACTTAGGATAACCCGAGCCTATCGTCTCGTGCGTTCCAGTTCGACGGCGTCGGTTTCGGCAGAATTGGGCGAAAGCATGCCTTTCATGATGTCGCCTACGAATTCAGCGCCGACACCTATCAACGTCCCGACGGTAGAATCGTTTGAAATCTTGCGACTGTCCATTTCGACAGTTGCATCTTTTATGGCAGACTTTTCGTTTTCTTTAGGGTCCGCATAGACAACCGGGCCTTTCTTGTCGCCAAGATCAATGGAATCGGCAGCCGTCGGCGCCTTCTTTTGCACCAATTGGGCACATGCAATGCCCGCAAGCATAAATATGGCCAATCCAAAAAGTTTCATTTTTGCACCCTTCGGTGCAAAATATAGTAAGACCTCGGCAACGCGAATTACGCGCCCCTAGAACTTAGTCAAGAATTCCTTGGCGTCCATGGACTGCACCAGAGTATCGCCCAAAAGCGCCCGCAGGCGTTCCAAATCAGGGTGGCCTTCGCGTTCGAACACCACCACCTTCTTAAAGCGATCACGGTGGCGCAACAAGAATTCCAGATTGTTCATGTCGGACTTCGGGAATCCATAGCCCAAGAAGAAAATCTCTTCGGCATTCTTGAGATAGTAATCGGCCTTACTCCACAACAAATTAAACAGGCTCCCGCGCAAGAAAGATTCCTTGGCATGCGCCATCGGAATGTAAATCGGAGTGTCTTCACGATAAATCGGAAAACTGCGGTCGCAAGGTTCCACCTGGCACACATTCTTTAAATCAAGCGGATCAGAAGCGCCCTTGACCGGGTACCAGTTCAGCGAGCCATGCAGCTTGAGCAAATCAATCGAATGAGTCCGCGGAGCACGAACCGCACTGCGGTCAGCAGGGTCAATACGCACGCCGTAATCCACCGCCACATTTGCACTCATCTTAGGGTCATCGGCAATGATGTTTTCAATCAACGTGTCGTAATTAAAGCTGAGCAGCAAGGTATCGCGTACGCCCTCGCTCGGGCAATTCACACAGCCCGCCAAAAACTTGCGGAGAATGGCCGCCGACTGGGAATCTACCGCATGGTCATGGCGAATGGCACCCGCAATAAAGCGCAACAGTTCAAAACGCAGGCTCGAATGGTAAAGGCTCTCGCGCACACCGGGGAAAATCTGTGCCGACAAAATCGACGTCGAAAGCGTTTCGATATTCAGGTATTCCGCCTGGTTATTGCAAAGTTCCAGAAACCGCCTGCAGTAATCACGCAGGTGCGGGAACTCGTCCGAAATTCCAAAGGGAATCAGTTCGTTCAAGTCACGCAGCGTAGGCATTTGCGGACAAAACGACTTGCTGAATCCAGAACCCAGCACAAAAATGCGGCGGTATGTACTCGATGCGATATCCATACCCTTAATGTATAATAATTTCAGCGGAAGTGCAATAAAAAACGCCTCACGCCAAAACGTGAGACGCATCAATCCAGAAATGTTCCTTACGGCTTATTCGGCGCGCAGTTTCTTTGCGGCTGCCACAAGGTTCTTGAGGCTTGCCGTGGTTTCGGTTTCGCCGCGGGTCTTGAGGCCGCAATCGGGGTTCACCCACACGTTTTCTTGCGGGACCTTCGCGATAATCTTGTGGAGCGCATCCACAATTTCCTGTTCCGAGGGCACGCGCGGAGAGTGAATGTCATACACGCCCGGCCCCACCTGCGTTTCGAACTTGGCTTCGTTCAGGGCGTCAAGCAGCTTGAGGTCGGAACGGCTTGCCTCGAAGGTGATCACGTCAGCATCCATGTTATCAATATCGCGCACGATGTCGTTGAATTCGCTATAACACATGTGCGTGTGGATTTGCGTTTCGGGCTTGACCTTCGCATGCACCAGGCGGAATGCGGGGATTGCCCAGTCGAGGTATTCCTTGTGCCAATCGCTCTTGCGGAGCGGCAGCTTTTCGCGGAGGGCGGCTTCGTCAATCTGGATAATGCGAATGCCGTTCTTTTCGAGGTCCAGGACTTCGTCGCGGATAGCGAAACCGATTTCCTGTGCCTGCACCTTCAGCGAAACATCTTCGCGCGGGAACGACCAGTTGAGAATCGTCACCGGGCCCGTGAGCATGCCCTTCACCGGTTTCTTGGTGCAGCTCTGGGCGTATACGGACCATTCGACCGTAATCGGGGCGCTGCGACTCACGTCGCCCCAAACTACAGGCGGCTTCACGCAACGGGTGCCGTAGCTCTGCACCCAGGCATTCTGCGTAAACACGAATCCGTCAATCTTCGAGCCGAAATATTCCACCATGTCGTTGCGTTCGAATTCACCGTGCACAATCACGTCGAGGCCGATTTCTTCTTGCAGCTTGATGCATTCGGCAATCTTTTTGCGGTTGAATTCCACATACTGTTTCTTGGAAATTTCACCCTTGCGGAAGGCGGCGCGGTTTGCGCGGACTTCGGCCGTCTGCGGGAAAGACCCGATGGTAGTCGTGGGGAATGCGGGCAGTTTGAATTCAGCCTTCTGCACTTCGCGGCGCTTGAGGCGGCTCGGTTTGCGTTCGAAATCAGCGGCGGTGAGGGCGGCAAGTTCCGCCTGTACCTTGGCGTTCGCCTGCACACGCGGGGTGGCGAACAGAGCCTTATTCTTTGCGAGAGCGGCAGCATCACCGCTTGCAATTTCAGCAAGTTCAACGAGCTTCTCTTCAGCGAAGGCGAAATGCTTGAGAATGTCGGCCGAGAGTTTCTGTTCAGCAGCAACCGTATACGGCACATGCAACAGCGAGCAAGAAGTTCCGACCACTACGTTTTCTGCACCGACAGCACTCACGATTTCGGCGAGCAAGGCATTCTTCTGTGCGTAATCGGCACGCCAGATATTCTTGCCGTTCACGACGCCGGCGAGCAGGAGCGTATTCTTCGGGAAACCAGACTTGATGAGTTCCAGCGACTTGAGGCCTTCCACAAAATCAAGACCGATGGCATCGAAACCGAGAGCAACCACATCCTGGTACACATCGCGGATATCACCAAAGTAAGTCTGCAAGGCAACCTTGAGGCCTGCGGCACGCACCTTCTTGACGAGTTCCACATAAATAGATTTAAAAAGTTCCTTTTCTTCGGCGGTCACGTCAAACACCAAAGCGGGTTCGGCGAAGCTGATCCATTCGGCACCGGCAGCGGCGAGCAATTCGGCGACCTTCGCGTAGGCAGCGACTGCAGAGGCGGCGAAATCCTTAGCCTTCTTTTGGCCGTTGTAGCGGGCCAAGCGGAGGAACGTGTAGGCGCCAATCAAAGTCGGCACGGTCTGGATTCCGGCAGCCTTTGCTTCGTTGAATTCCTGCACCGGCTTGGAACCATCCACCTTGAATTCAGAAGCGTCATCGATTTCCGGAACAATGTAGTGGTAGTTCGTGTTAAACCACTTCTTCATGGGGAGCGCCTTCACGTCGCCCTTTTCACCCTGGTAACCGTGAGCGGCTGCGAAATACTTTTCGAGCGTGCTCAAGTTCAGGCTTTTGTAACGTTCCGGAACAATGCCGAACAAGAATGCAGTGTCGAGAACGTTATCATAGAAAGAGAAGTCGTTCGACGGAATAAAGTCGATACCTGCGGCCTTCTGCTTCTGCCAACCATACTGACGGATTTCGGCGGCGACGTTCTGGAGTTCAGCTTCGGAGATTTCACCCTTAAAGAACTTTTCGCTTGCAAACTTGAGTTCACGGGCCTTACCGATACGCGGGAAACCAATTACAGATGTTTTTTTATTGCTCATAGTGTTTTACCTACCTTTTTTGTTTGTTTTTCGTTTACGCCGCCAAATATACCTCCGTTTTCATCATCGGTAAAATACTATTTTTTATGCATTCACCATAGATTTTTCCTATGGAACAAACAAAAACATTTGAATAACTAGCTATAAGAAAGCCCTATGACTTTACAACAACTTAAGTACGCCATCGCCATCGCCGATACGCGCAATATTACCGAAGCATCCAAGCGCGTATTCATCTCGCAACCGAGCCTTACGGCGGCCATTCATGACCTCGAAGAAGAAATGGGCGTCACCATCTTTAACCGCTCCAATAAAGGCGTCACGATCACTAACGAGGGTGATGAATTCCTCTCTTACGCCAGGCAAGTTTTGGAACAAGCGACCCTCATGGAAGACCGTTACAAGGGTGGCAAAAGTGGCAACACCATCTTCTCCGTGAGCTGTCAGCATTACTCTTTTGCGGTCAACGCATTCGTCGATGTCATCCGTAAATTCGGCGGTCCGAGCTACGATTTTACGCTCCGAGAGACCCAAACAAATGAAATTATTGACGATATTGCGAAGCTAAAAAGCGAAATTGGGGTACTTTATTTGAGCGATAAGAACGAAAAAGTCATCAAAAAACTGATTCAAAAGAACAATTTGGTCTTTGAAGAGCTCTTTGCGACCCCCTTGCACGTGTTTATGTCGTCTAAAAACCCGCTCGCCAAGAAAGAAAAAATCACATTGGAAGACTTGAAGCCGTATCCGTACCTGACCTACGAACAAGGCGATTTCAATTCCTTCTACTTTGCCGAAGAGCCCCTAACCGCCATTGATTTCGATTGCCCGCGCAATATCAAGGTCCGCGACCGCGCCACGCTTTTCAACCTACTTATCGGCCTTGACGGCTACACCATTTGCTCCGGCGTGATCAGCCACAAGCTCAACGGCCGCAACATTATCGCAAGGCAACTCGACGTTCACGACAAAATGACCATCGGTTACGTGATGCGAAAAGGCGTAACGCCGTCGCGCTACGCCAAAGCCTACATTGCCGCACTCCTGCGACACTGCAAATAAATTACTTATCGATAATCGCCGAGGCGACCACACCATCGCCAGCGTAAAGCACCAGCACCTGGCCGGGGGCGGCAGCGAATTGCGGGGTTTCGAATTCCACGCGAATGCGGCCCCGCTCCAAGTCAAGAATCTTTGCCGGAGAACCCTTGTGGCCCAAGCGAATGTGGGCGTCTAGCGGTCCCCTAAGCAGTGGCGAGTTTTCGTTGATCATCAAGTTTAAGTCAATGGCAGAAACTTGAATGCAGGAAAGAGCGCTGCGGGGGCCGAGAATCACCTGATTCTTGGCGGCGTCAATGGCCACCACAAAAAGCGGTTCCTTTTGGCCGCCAATGTTCAAGCCCTTGCGCTGGCCCACGGTATAATTCACGATTCCCTTGTGGCGGCCAAGCACCTTGCCGCTCACATCCACGAAATCGCCCGGCACCTGGTCCGATTCTTCGAACAGCACCGAGTAATCACCGCATTCGATAAAATCCTGGCTTTCGCGCTTGGTAGCAAAATCTTCCCAGCCGATTTCAGCGGCGAGAGCCTTTACATCTTGCTTGTGCATACCGCCCAGCGGGAAAAGCACCGTCGAAAGTTGCTCCGCCGAGAGGCGCGACAGAAAATAAGTCTGGTCCTTGCCCGTATCCAGGGCGCGATACAAAAAGGGTTCATTCTCGTTTTTGAAATCAAGGCGCGCATAATGCCCGGTGGCAAAATAATCGAATTCAATTCCCATTTTGCGGGCGGCCAAATGCAATGCGCCAAACTTGATAGACTGATTGCAGCGCACGCACGGGTTCGGCGTACGGCCAGCGCGGTATTCGGCGCGGAAATAATCCAGCACCTTGGTTTTATATTCGTCGGCGACAGGAACCACATAATGCGGGATTCCCAAGCGATCTGCCACCAATTTCGCTTCTTCAATATTTTTGTCTTCGCTCGGGCCGTAGCAGCCTTCACGACCTTCTACCGCAGGCATATTCACCGAGCCGTCCCACGTTGCCATGGTGAGGCCCACCACATCGTACCCCTGCTTTTGCAACAGGTACGCCGAAAGGGCGGAATCTACACCGCCCGATAAACCGACTGCCACTTTTTTTGTCATTGAGCCAAATGTAGAAGTCGCAAAAACAAATGTCTAATAAAGTTTTTTGATACCTAGGTATCGTTAAAAATTATACCGGCGGGTTCGTCCAAATACATGACTTCGCCGATTTCCGGCATCAGCACGGGCTTGCCAGATTCCTTGGCGGCCCGCTTTGCATTTTCGAGCGGTTCAAAGTAAGCGTGTTTGCTCAGGCAGAATTTTGAGTGATGAACGGTGAGGTAGCGCTTAGCGCCAAGTTCCGTCATTTCTTTGCCCAAATATTCCGGCATGGTATGGATTTGCGCCCAGTCCGGATTGTACTGGCCATTTTCCATAATGCCCAAATCGATATTCTGGAACTTTTCGCCAATCTGCTTGAAATGCTTGCCGTAACCGCCGTCGCCGCCAATCCAGACAGTACGTTTTGGCGATTCATAGATAAACGACGCCCAAAAGGTCTTGTTCTTGTTCAGGTCTCGACCCGAAAAATGCCTTGCCGGAGTTGCCGTGACGCGGTTGCCGTCGCCAAGGTCCATAGATTCCCACCAGTCGAATTCTAGAAGTTTTTCAACAGGGTAATGCCAATATTCCAGATGCGAACCGACACCGAGTGCCGTAACCACCTTCTTGACGCGCGGTTCCAATTCCACAACGGTTTCATAATCCAAATGATCCCAATGATCATGCGTAATCACCAAGTAATCAATATCCGGCATATCGGCAGGTTTATAGATATCTGTACCCTTGAACATTTTGTTCGCAAAACTCACTGGAGACCCCTTATAAAATACGGGATCTACCAAGATTTTTTTGCCGGAAAGGTTCAAAAGGTAAGACGAATGGCCAAACCAAACGACCCAATCCTTATCGCCGGGCAGTTTTTTCAGGTCAGTCTTGATAGCAGGTAGGGCGGTGTCCGGAACCGTTTGCTGTTTAGTGTTGAACATGAACTCCCGCCATACGGCAAGCGTGCTCTTGTTTCCGGTCATAAAGAGCGTTTCTTCTTCGTTCACGAACTGCTTACCGTCGTAATGCGGGGACTGCTTGATTCGTTCGAGGCGCGCGCCATGCGGGATTTTCCCGAAACTAGGCTGACCAAGGAACAATGCGCCCACATTACAAATCAGAAAGAATACCGAAAAAAAGATTGCCGTAACCATACGTATTAAAGAATAAAAATTATTCCATTAATCCGCAGATTCCAGCAAAGAAATTCCGACAGAAGTATAAAATCAGTCGATTAAATCGTTCTAAAAACGCAACACTACACCGGCAATTTCGAGCACAGTTTTTCCACTGTGTCCGAAAGCAGTTTTTTCACGTCATCACGGTTGCAGGCATCCAGCTGTTCCAGGCACGCCGTCAAAGTCAACACAATGGTCTCCCTAAAGGCGTACTCTTCTTGCAATTTGCGTTCCTTGCCGTATTCCCACAAGGCAAAGATCAGCGCAAATACCGCCATCGAAGACATGGCGACATTGATCACCACATCGGCCCATACAGAATCCGTATGCACGCCGAATCGAGTAAACACATTATAAATCCACCAGGACGCACCGCCGAACAGCACCAAACTTAGGAACAGCCAAAGGCGCGCCTTGCGGCCCAAGCTCCGCTTTCTCTTGCTAAAACTGCTGCCCAAAGAGCCGCCGCCCACAAAGTCTGTCATCTTCTTGATTTTTTCGACTTTTTCGCTAGACGTCGTCAAGCAAGCTTGAACACCCTTCAAGCTATTCTCCGTCATGCTGTCGATTTCAGAAATCTTGGCACTAACCTGATCAATCAAACTCTGGGCAGATTCCATTTTCTCGGAGAATTGCCTGTCCTTGTCTTCGGCATCAGTCATCTTGAGCGTCAAAGATTCTTTAAGTTCTTCCAAGCCCTGCTTTCGGGCATCCAGCTGTTCTGTCAGAGCCTGAATTTCGGCAACCTTTTCTGCTGCCTCTGCAGACTTCGCCTTTGCGCTCTGTTCCGCTTCCGTCACAGACATCATCTGGGTTTTTACCAAGTCCGTCATCTTCAGGATTCTTTCGAATTCTTCCGACGCTTTGTCAAACAGCTCGCCCGTCTTTTCCTCTGCCTCGGTAATGGCCGCCACACGTTCATCCAGATTGTCTTTCTGCGGGGCATTCCAAAAACCGAACATCATCTCGTATACGGCAAGATTTCTCGTACAAATAGAAAGAACCGTGACATTCTGCTTCTTGATAGACGCCGCAATCATCACGATTAACTGCGCAAGCGTTTTGGGCGGCAATCCGAAATAAGTCAGCTCCGAATCCCTTACGCGGGCGGGTTCCGGCAAGTCGAAAGGCAAATACAGCCAATCGCACGTTTTCATCTTTTCGCACAATTGGGCGAAAGGCCGCTTCACGTTTTCAAGCGCCTTCCGCAGCTGCACCGACCTGACAGTGCGATCGTGAACGCTCACACCAGCATAGGTATGGAGATATTCATCTCGGCTATTTTCTAAAAGATTGATGCTATCAAGAAGCTCTTCGCGCTGCTGACGATTCATCCCTAACCCCTTTTTAAAAAAACGCGCACAAGATAACTTTTTTTAACGCGTTTCAGGGATTATTTTTCGTACAACATTATTCCTTAATGCTTAACTAAACATTACAAACGCTATAGCGACAAGCCCTTTTCGAATTCGGCTAAAAATGCACGTCCCTGCACCCATTCGCCCAAATTTGAATCGGAATTGATGTGCCCTAGCGCGCCTGCATTAAACAACTTTGCGCCCCACGCCTCGGCAAAGAATTTCGTACGCTCGGGCGTCATGTACGGGTCGTTTTCGCTCCCCACAATGCAAACGGGCACCGGCATTTTTTCGGTAGGCATCGGAGCAAAGTTCTTGATGACATCAACCGTGTCGGCATCGGCAGGAGCCACAAGGAAGGCCCCCTTGATATTCGCCGGAAGATTCCCTTGCTGTTTCGCACGTAAAAGCCAGAGAGCCGTCGTTACGACGCCCAGACTATGTGAAACCAGAATCGTGTCGCCCTTCAGCTGGCGGACAGCTTCATCGAGTGTCGCAATCCAATCCTCTTTTTGGGGCTTATCCCAGCAATGCTGATAGACTCGGCTTGCGCTAGGCAGGCTTTTGGTCCAAAAAGTTTGCCAATGGTTCGGGCCAGAATTATTTAAACCGGGAACAATCAAGTAGTGCATTCGAGAAGTCCTTTTCTTTCCTATAAAAATAGTATATAAATAAAGACACCGCTTGACACTTTTTCCATTTTGCCTACTTTACCGCCGCTATCAGACGCACGGAATCGAACGCCTTCAGGTTTCCCATCAGAAAATACCGCTGCTGTAGCGCATTTTCGCCGAGAAATTCGTCGACCTTGAATCCGTAACGCTCAAGCACCTCGAAAACTTCGCGGTCCAGGTAGCCTTCGGCCATGGTTTCGCCGCAATCGGCAACAATTTTTCGCAATTCCTGAACCGAATTCGAATAGGCATCTTTTTGCAGGTAATCAAATACAATCGAAATGCCGGTTGATGCAATCTCTGAAAACTGGCGCACGGTTTCTGCGAAAACAGAAAGCGGAAGGTAATATGAGACGCCCAGAATGCTAATAACTGTCGGCTTTTTGCAGTCAAAGCCATTTGCGACAAGTCTTTCGACAATGCTGTCCTTGCTGAAGTCGATCGCCACAAAATGGACATTCTCCGAAACGCTCCACTTGAGTTCGCGAATGCGATTTTTCTTGTAGCTTTGCGTCGGAAGCAAATCCAGTTCAAAAACTTCGACATTCGGGTCTTTGTTGCGGAACGAGAACGTGTCTACGCCCGCACCGCAAATTACATATTGAATCTTTCCCGAACGGGCAAGGAGCTTAACGCGATCTTCGGCGAAGCGACTCCTCGAAAGTACAATCGGGAGGAAGTATTTCCGGTTGAAATATTCGACCGAATTTTCTGATTCCTGCGGAAACCGCTTTAGAATCAAGCGCGAAACATTTTCGTACTCCTCGCGGCCCATCAAGTCGAACGCCAAAAAGTCATTGAAAACGGTATGGTCCGATTGTAGAGAATGCCAGGCACGGGCAAATGCGCATAATTTTGCTGTTAAGCTTTCCATTTATTTTTCCTTTTTAAATATGAGATGAAGGCCAATGCCCATAAGAAACGCCCGCGTAGGCTAACCATACACGGGCGACAAAAATGAATACCGCAATAAACGCCCGTCAACATCGGCCGTTCATACAACAAAATTTTGCAATTTGGAGCATCATTTTATTTGTCCTGTAATCCCTTGAGTCTCTGGGTGCGTTCCGCTATCTTTTTACGGTATACGTTGATTTTGGCAATTGCTTCGGCGATGGGGAGCGCAATGTCGAAAGCGCGCACATTAAAGCGCGTTAAAGCCTGCACCGCCTGCGGGCCAAGCTGCGAGCAAAGAACGTAATCTAAATCGGCTAGATTTTTCGCGGCCGAGAACATGGATGAACGTTCTACATCTCGCTGCCCACAAGCGCCGTCTCCGCACGTGCCGTCGCAATGCTCCGGCTTAACGCGGACCTCGACTTTTTCAAATTTTCCGCTTTCTTCATCGACTTCGTAGACGTCGAACGCCGCGGCATGTCCAAAGTGAACATTGACATTTTCGCCATCGTTTGTGGCGACTGCAACTCTATATTTAGCCATGAGAGAAAGTCTCCTTTACACGGATACGGTCCATGTAGATTTGCGCGCCGACATCGTAAACGCCCGGGACGCCAACGGCGTCGGCACGGCAATGGGCGCAATGCTTGAATACGTTGATGAATACGCCCGCCTGTTCCTGCGCAATCGCAAGAGTTTTCGGTGTCGGAGCGGGAATATCCTTAAAGCCATTTTGCGGAATCAACGGAATGATATTGTACATGATGGCGCCCGCTTCGCGCACGGTGGCCGCCACATCTTCGATGTGCTTGTCGTTAATGCCCGGGCAAAGAACCGTATTCACTTTGATAAGCGTTCCACTCTTTGCGACTTTGCGAATGCCTTCGAGCTGGTTGTGAATCAGAATTTCTGCCGCTTCTACGCCCGTGTAGGTTTTTCCGTGATAGAAAATTCTTGCATTGATCATCGCCTCGATTTCAGGGTCCACGGCATTCACCGTGACCGTGAGCGAATCAATGCCCACATCGATGACTTCATCTGCCTTGTCATTCAGCAAAAGCCCATTGGTGCTCATGCAGCGAATAAGCTGCGGGAATTCCTTTTTTACCAAGCGGAATGTATCTAGCGCAAAAGGAGTTGCCAAGGTGTCGCCTGGGCCTGCGATTCCCACCGTCGTGAGTTCCGGCACAAATTCCAAAGCCTTGCGAATGTATCCGCATGCCTCTTCGGGCTTAATCACCTTACTCGTATTTCCCGGTACCTGAGCATCTTCGTTAATGCGCCTATCACAAAAACGGCACTCGATGTTGCAACCTGGGGCGACAGGCAAATGAATGCGTCCCTTTCGGTTTTTGCAAGCACCAAAACACGGGTGTTCTCTAAAAACTGTTTCTTGACTGGTTGCCATAAAACCTCGCAAGGTATGTAAACCTTGCACAAAAATGATCGGCAAAGAACCGATTTAGTTTGTATTAAATATTGTGAACGTTTTGCCTAGCGTTCTGTAGCGTGATTAATGCTTTAACTTCTTAGCCAAAGAAGTATGGCTATAAAGTTAAAAAACAGAATTGTCAAATTCAATATGAATCCAAGAGCGAAAATAAAAAAAGTTCATTTTTTTGAGAGAGCGATAGCTTTATGCTAACGCATGTTATAGGCGTTCGCTATCGCAAAATACTTTTTCGCATGCGCAATAGATTCACGCTAATAAGGGTTATAAGCGGAATTTATAACAACTTAAAAAAAGTGATTTTTTTTGACTAAACGGGTTCAAAAAGTATTGGAAAGAGTTGACTTTAATTCTAACTTGCCTTTGCCTAGTATTTTTGTAGGAAAACATCAAGGAGACACGATAACATGTCTAAGAAATTACGTCAAATCGCTATTTACGGAAAGGGTGGCATCGGTAAGTCCACCACGACTCAAAACCTGACCGCAGGCCTTGTAGAACAGGGGAAACACGTTCTTGTGGTCGGTTGCGACCCCAAAGCAGACTCCACCCGCCTTTTGCTCGGCGGCCTTCACCAGAAAACGGTGCTCGATACCATTCGTGACAATAAGACTGAAATTCAGCTTTCTGACCTTGAAAAGGTCGGCTTTAAGGGCGTGCGTTGCGTAGAATCCGGTGGCCCGGAACCGGGCGTGGGTTGCGCAGGCCGTGGCATCATCACCTCCATTAGCATGCTCGAACAGCTCGGCGCCTACACCGAAGACCTTGATTACGTTTTCTACGATGTGTTGGGTGACGTGGTGTGCGGCGGTTTCGCCATGCCGATTCGTGAAGGTAAGGCCAAGGAAATTTACATCGTGGCCTCCGGCGAAATGATGGCCCTTTATGCGGCAAACAATATTTGTAAGGGTATCGCCAAGTATGCCCAGCACGGCGAAGTGCGCTTGGGCGGTATCATTTGTAACAGCCGTAACGTGGATAACGAACTTGACCTGCTCCGTGCATTCACCAAGGAACTCAACACGCAGCTGATTCAGTATGTGCCGCGCAACAACATTGTGCAGCAGGCCGAAATCCGCAAGAAAACCGTGATTGAATTCGAACCTAAGTCCAGCCAGGCAAACGTCTATCGTGAACTCGCCAAGAATATCGACGAAAACGAACTCTTCACCATTCCGACCCCGATGACGCAGGATCGTTTGGAACAGATTCTCATCGATTACGGCATGATGGAAAAAGACTACCAGATTTAATGTGAGGGTTCATGGCCAAGACTAATATTAATTTGAACATGACCTCAGTCGAAAACCGCGAGTATCGACTGGGTACAATTATCGGCTGGGACGGCAAGGCGAGCGACCTAATCAAGGAATCGGCCTACGACGAACGCAGTGCGAAAAAGCATGGCGGTTGCGCGGGCAAGGGCTCGGGCTGCAAACTTTGCGAATTGAATTCCCCGCTGAACCAAGAAACAATGTGCTCTAACGCAATTGTGCAGTGCCAGGTGGGTAACCTTACGGACTGCGCCCTGATTGACCATTCTCCTATCGGTTGCAGCGGCGAAAACTCCAAGTTTAACCTCTCGATGCATAACGGCCTTCGCCGCCGTGGAAAGCCCCTGCAGAATACGCTGAACATCAGCACGAACCTGAAAGAAAAGGACATGGTTTTCGGCGCTTCTGAAAAGCTCCGCCAGACTATCCTTGACGCAAAGGAACGCTTTAACCCTAAGGCGATCTTCATTGGCATGGCGTGTGCAACCGCTATTATCGGCGAAGACATTGACTCTATCGCCGAAGAAATGGAGCCGGAAGTCGGCGTGCCTATTATTCCGCTGCACTGCGAAGGTTTCCGTTCCAAGCACTGGTCTACGGGTTTTGACGTCGCTTTCCATGGTGTGCTTCGCCAGATTGTGGAACGCCACCCGACCAAGAAACAGATTGACTTGATCAACATCGTTGCCCTCTGGGGTTCGGACTATTTCTCCGAAATGCTTGCTCCGCTTGGACTGCGCGTAAACTACCTTTTGGATACCGCCTCTTTCGAAGAAATTCGCCAGGCCTCCGAAGCAGTCGGTACCGCTACCTTCTGCGATACGTTGGGCGGCTACATGGCAACAGCACTTGAAGAATCTTTCGGTGTTCCGCAGATTGACGCTCCGCAGCCTTACGGCATCAAGGGTACCGATGCATGGCTTCGCGCTATCGCAAAGGTGGTCGGCAAAGAAAAAGAAGCCGAAGAATACATCGAAAGCGAACACAAGCGCATTGCCCCGAAGCTTGCCGAACTCCGCGAATTTTTCAAGGGCAAGAACGGCATCGTGATGACGGGTTCTGCATACGCACACGGCCTCATCAGCGTGCTTTCGGAACTGGGAATCGGCCACGACGCTGCACTCGTGTTCCACCACGACCCCGTTTACGACGGCGGTGGCGAACATCAGGATACCTTGAAGGAACTGGTCGAAACCTACGGCGACATTCCGCACTATACCGTCAGTAAGACTCGCGCCTTCCAGCTTCCGCAGCTTCTGAAGCGCGCCAAGACGGATTTCTTGCTCATTCGCCATCCGGGCCTCGCTTCTGTCGCGGGCCATCTCGGATTCCCGACCCTCACCATGGGCGACGAACATATTCCGGTGGGCTATCAGGGCATTCTCCGCATTGGCGAAATGCTCAAGGGCGTGATTGCACGTACCAAGTTTAACCAGGTGCTTAAACGCAACGTGAAACTTCCGTATTCCGACTGGTGGCTTGCTCAGGACGATCCGTTCTACCTGACGCACCATCCGGAAGCACTTGAAGATTTGCCGGAACCGAGAAATCTCAAACTGAAAATTGGTACAGAATCCAATTCGACTAGCGTATAATAAGGGGATTTTTAACAATGGCTACAATTCAAAAGAAAAAAAGTAATTCTATTTCGGACCCCCGATACGCTTGCGCAGTTGGTGCATCTCATACTGTTGTCGCTATTAAGGGCGCTGTTCCTATTGCCAACTGCTCTCCGGGCTGCCAGCTTAAGCAAACCGCATTCCTCACGTTTGAAAACGGTTTCCAGGGTAGCATTTACGCCGGTGCCGGTAACATGCCGAGCGCAAACTCTACCGAAAACGACATCGTTTTTGGCGGCATCAAGACATTGGATCAGTTGATCAAGTCGACGCTCAAGGTGTTCAATGGCGATCTCTACGTTGTGCTTACCGGTTGTGTGGGCGGCCTTATCGGTGATGACGTTTCCACGTTGGTGCGCAATTACCGCGATTTGGGTTACCCGATTGTGTCTGTCGATACCGCCGGTTTCAAGGGCAACAACCTTTTCGGTCACGAAGAAGTCGTAAACGCCATCGTTGACCAGTTTGTGGGCGATTACAGCGGCGAACGCAAAAAGGGCCTGGTAAACCTTTGGTTCGAAACTCCCTACTACAACCAGAACTGGCGTGGTGACTACCAGGAAATCGCCCGCATTTTGCGCGGCGCAGGCTTCGAAGTCAATGTGCTGTTCGGACCCGAAAATAATGGCGTCGCGGACTGGCTGCGCATTCCCGAGGCACAATTCAACTTGGTGATTTCACCCTGGGTTGGCGTCCGAAACGCAGAACACCTCCAGGAAAAATACGGTCAGCCGTTCCTGCACATTCCTGAAATTCCTCTCGGCGCCGAAGCGACAAGCGAATTTATCCGTAAAGTTGTCGAATTTGCCGGAATTGACAAGGAACAGAGCGAAAAGTTCATCAAGGAAGAAAACAGAATCTATTACTACTATCTGGAACACTTCTCTGAATTCTTCGCCGAATACTGGTTCGGTATGCCCAGCGAATTTGCCATTACCGCAGATTCCGCCTACACGCTTGCCTACACCAAGTTCCTCGTAGACCAAATCGGTCTTATTCCGCGCAAGGCTATCATCAGTGACGATCCTCCGCAGAAGTTCCGCGAACAAATCGAAAATGCCTTCCACAACATTAGTGAAGGTGTCGATATTGATGTGGAATTTGAAGAAGATGGCTACCTGATTGAAAAGTCTATTAAGGAAGTGAATTTCTCTTCTGGAAAGCCTTTGATTCTCGCCTCTTCGTGGGAAATCAATATCGCCAACGAAAAGAATGCATTGCTTTTCGAAATTACTCCGCCCTCTAGCGAAACGTTGATTATCAATCGCAGCTTCGTTGGTTACAAGGGTGCGCTTAATTTGCTCGAAAAGATTTATAGCACTTCTGTCGGTGGCAAATAATTTCAAGACAAATTAAACAATTCTTTTTACTCTCCAAATAAATGTCGCTTGATTATTCAGGCGGCATTTTCTTAAAAACATCAAAGTCACTTTTTGTCACGACATCTGTTCAAGCCTAACCCTATATTAAGCTATAAAGAAAAAGTATTTTACAAACTCATTTTTATTTCTACTTTTGTCGTACAAAAATTCGAGAACGTCATGTTCCGAAGAGCAAACAAATCAGAACGAGGATACCTATATGTGTAGACTTTATAATTTTGCTCAAGGCATTCGCCAGTAAGCACTCAACCCCACCAAACAAAATTTAATCAAGTCGTGCAAAAAAAGTTTTTTGCATGGTTGCTCAACCCATAAAAATTTTCAATCAGGAGATTTATAAATGAATATCAATTCGAAAAATATTGCTGCCAAGATTATCCTTTTATCTGCAATCACCTCTTTCGCTGCCGAACCGATTTCGGTCACCACAAAAACCGGCGTAACCGCAACCCTTTACGGTTTTGCATCTCTCAACGCCGCCTACGAAGATTCCAAGAGCAATAACGGTAACTTCGCCAACTTCGTTGCCGCTTCTGACCTCACCAATGAAAACGATGGCGGCTGGCACTTGACTCCGAACCTGACTCGAATCGGTTTCAATCTTTCGAGCGGTAACGATACGACTTATTTCAAGGCCAACGGTAAAGTCGAAGTAGACTTTTACGGTGGCGGCTCAGCCAACAATCCTAACCCGCGTCTCCGCCACGGCTACGGTGAAATTTCTTTCAGCAAGACTGGCTTCTCTATTTTGGGCGGTCAAACTTGGGACGTGATTTCTCCGTTGGTAACCCCGACGCTTAACGCAGGCGTTCTCAATAACTCCGGCGACGCAGGCCTTCGTAGAGCTCAGCTGAGACTCACCGAGAAAATCCCCGTTGGTGAAGGTTCTGTGGATATTGCCGCCGCTGTTGTCCGCACCATCGGTGAAAACCAGCCGTACAATTCCTCCTCTGCCTCGGAAACCGGTACCGACGCCGACATTCCTACTTTCCAGGGCCGCATCGGCATTGCGCTTCCGCTGTGGGTGGAAAACAAGAAGGCTGGTTTGGGCGTTTCTGGCCATTACGGACAAGAAGAAATCGACTTGGACGCAACCGGCAAAACCAAGGATATTCCCACCTGGTCTGCTAACGTCGACTTGACTCTCCCCATCACAAGCGCAATCACCTTTCTTGGCGAAGGATTCGTCGGTGAAAACCTGGATACATACGCTGCCGGCATCGGTCGCGGATTTGTCGCCAACACCGAAGATCCCGAAAGCGTCAAGAGCATCAAGGCTTACGGTGGTTGGTTCGCTCTGCAAGCTAAACTGATCCAAAAACTGGCAATTAATGGTGGCGCAGGTATTGACAAACTGGACCGCGATGACATCGAAACCGTGGGCGGCCGCGAGCAGAACATTTCCATTTTCGCAAACGCCACCTACAGCCTGACCGATGCATTCTCGCTCGGATTTGAATACTTGCACGTTCAAACCGATTACCTGACCGCCGGCACCGTGAAAGAAGCCGACTTGAACCGCTATCAACTTTCTGCAACTTATGGTTTCTAACGAAGGAGACTTGAATAATGAATCAGAAACAAATTTTCAATAAAATCCGCAATCGAATTGCTTTCACAATCCTCTTTAGCCTCGCCTGCGCCACTTCTGCAATCGCCGCAGACAAGATTTCCATCGGTTACCTGTCTTCTACAGGTCAAGGAAAATTCTTTATCGCTAAAGATGCTGGCATTTTCGAGAAAAACGGTCTTGACGTAACGCTCGTAGAATTTTCGAATTCCGGCGACGGCATTGCTGCTGTCCGCGCAGGTAAACTCGATGCAGGCGCATTCGGTTCGCTCGCTCCGCTTATTCACATTTCGCAGGGTGCCGACATCCGCGTGATTGGAGGCATCATGGGTGGCGACCAGGCTGTGATTACCCGCAAGGAAAACGCAGCCTCCGTCAAAAAGCTGAGTGACCTCAAGGGCAAGAAAATCGCCACCATTCGCTTGGGCACCGCCGACGCCATCGTTCGCGGCGGCCTCAAGAAAGAAGGCGTTGACTGGCGCAAGGATGTCACCATCGTAGAACTCAAGAATCCGCCTGCAGTGATCGAAGCCGTCAAGAATGGCAGCGTATTTGCAGGCGTTACTTGGGGCCCGCACGACCTCCGCGCCGAAGAAGCAGGCCTTTCTGTGGTGCTCCGCAGTAAGGACATCAATCCCGGCCATATTTGCTGCCGCTTAATTGCCTCGCTCCGCAAGATTGACGGCCGCGAAGATGTCTATAAGCGTTTGGTCAAATCGCTAATCGAAGCTGAAGAACTGGTGCAAAATGACCACAAGAAGAGCGTGGAAATTATTGCCAAGTGGATCAAGCTTGATACCGCTCTTGTCAACAAGGCGTTCTACAGCGGGCACGTCACGCAGGATACCGACCCGAACGTGAAGGGTGTTGAATTCTTCTGGGATTTCTTGAAAGATGCTGAATTTATCAAGTCCGACAAGAAAGTCTCCGAATACGTGCGCACCGATTTCTATAAGGCCGCCATCGCGGAACTGCGCAAAGAAAAACCCAAGTCCGAATTTTACGTCAAGGCCGAAAACATTTTCAAGTCCAGGAACTAAGAATAGTATGGCAATAAAGCAAAATGGTTTTGAAACAACGAATCTCGGTTTTTCGTACGATGGCAGGGCCATCTTGAAAAACATCAACTTGAAAATCAACCAAGGTGAGTTCGTATGCCTGCTAGGCGAAAGCGGTAGTGGCAAGACCACTTTGCTTAACCTTCTCGCCGGGCTTACCAAGCCGAGCGAGGGGCATGTCTACTGGAAAGGAAAAGAAATCGAAAAGCCTTCTGCAGAAAGGAGTGTAGTCTTTCAGGACTACACCCTTTTCCCTTGGCTTACCCTTCTCCAAAATGTAACGCTCGCCATTAAAAAGACAAAAAAGCTGAAGACGAGCTACGCCAAAAATTTAGCCGAAGAATACTTGAACTTAGTAGGACTTTCTGGAAGCCTACATAAATACCCCTTTGAACTTTCGGGCGGAATGCGCCAGCGCGGAGCCATAGCGCGTGCCTTAAGTGTCAGCGCTGACGCCCTTCTTTTAGACGAACCCTTTGGCGCTCTCGATCCCGTAAACCGTGCAAGCCTCCAAGATTTGGTGCTGGAACTTTGCCGCGGTGTCAAGGACCGCCCAATCACCACACTGTTTGTCACGCACGACATTCGCGAAGCCGTTTATCTCGGAAGCCGCATTATCGTTTTAGGGGCAACCCCCGGTCGCATCATTGCAGACATCCCGCTTGATTTCCCGGTAAAGAAGAATCGTGGTGAATGGTTCCGCAACGAAAAAGTCCAACAAACCATTGCAACCATTGAAGACGCCTACCACAAGGACATCCTTGAAAAACTAGGCCACATTGTACAAGGAGGTGCCAGCATATGAGAACTTTTACAAAATACTTATCCAAGTTTTCGGGGAACCTTTTTCTTCTCTTTTTACTTGGAATTTGGGTGTTGATCAGCTGCGGTCCCGAATGGGACAGCCAATATTTGTTCCCGTCTCCTAAGGCTATACTGAAAGCCCTCTTCGATTCTCGTGAAGAACTTTTGCGCAGTGCAGGAGCCTCTCTTTTAAAACTGGTGCCCGCCTATTTGGTGGCGTCGATTGTCGGAATCTCTATCGGAATCGTTTCCGGTTCCATTCCGTGGGTATCGAACATGCTGAAACCCATTTCCAGGTTTGCGGCCCCCATTCCCCCCAACGTTTATATTCCTTACGCGATAGCGATTCTTCCGACGTTCTATTTGTCTTCGACCTTTATCATCTTTATTGCCGCTTTTTGGCCCATTTACTTGAATACGGCTGCCGGCGCGGCTGAAATCCCCGAAAAATACAGGCGCAACGCCGCCATTATCGGAATTGGAAAGTTTGAATACTTGTGGAGAATCGCCCTTGTAGCAAGCCTGCCGTCAATATTTTCGGGGCTTTCTGTAGGCATGGGACTTTCGTTCATCATGCTCACCGTGGCTGAACTTTTCGGCGAAAACACGGGGCTCGGTCACTTTGTGCAATTTTACGCCGACTATTCCGATTACCCCAACATGGTTGCAGGCATTCTCTGGACAGGCATTGTGGTACTTGCGATTATGGAACTGTTTGAACTTGTTAAACGCAAGCTCCTGTTCTGGACAAAAGCGAACTAGTCATGATTAGTAACACTTCAAAAATATTTATATTGGCAGTGAAAATTGGAGATTTAAAATGAGCTTGACCGTCGAACGCGCAAAAGAAATCAGCAAGGGCCACGTGACCGAAGAATCGCTGGTCATCCATTCCCTCAACGTATGCTACGCCATGGGCGCCATGGCCAAACACTTCGGCGAAGACGTTGAACACTGGCAAGCCGTGGGCTACCTGCACGATTACGACTATCAGGAATTCCCCGAAGAACACCTGCAGCACACCGAAAAGGAACTGCTTGCGCAGGGCGTCTCCGAAGAAGACGTGCGCGCCATTTTGGCACACGGCTTTGAAATCGTGAACCAGGTGGAACCCAAGACCAACATGGAAAAGAGCCTGTTCACCGTCGACGAACTCACCGGAATCATCCAGGCCTGCGCAAGAATGCGCCCCAACGGAATTTTGGACCTCGAAGTGAAAAGTTTCATGAAGAAGTTCAAGGACAAAAAATTCGCCGCCAAGTGCAACCGTGACTACATTCTGAAAGGCTGCGCCCTGCTCGGCATGGACGTGAAAGACGTCGCCGCCATCTGCATCGAGGGTATGCGCGAACACGCCGCCGAAATCGGCCTAGCGGGGAACGCCGCGTAATTACGACGCTATCCAAAATCCGTAAAATTTTCCAAAAACTGTAACGAAAAATGCCAAAGTATCTTGTGAAAGAGCTTTGGCATATTTTTTGCATTCTATGGGGCGCAGGATTTAATATGATTACGCTGAACGACTATTTATATTCTGGAAACACGGTACTGAAAATTTTGCACCAGTATTCTAACGACCTCAGGAACGGTGCGAAGGAAACGCGCAACAGCATCGACCTTGCGCATTCGAATTTTCTGATTCAGATTATTGAATTGCTGGAGCACAATGACTTTTTGACTTCGCAGTCTCAGCGGATCAAGGAATTCTACAAGTTCATGACGCGGGAATACCCGTTCTTGGCTTTTACTTTCAAGGGTCGCATTAAGTCGCTGATTCGCGCCGAAGAAAAATTCAATGGTTACATCCTTGAATACATTTACGGCTACTACAAAAAAAACGGGAAGTTCCCGACAGAAGCCGAAATCAAGAGCAAGCTGAACTTTCGCGACTTGATTGCTTACCGCATTGTGATTTCGATGCCGGTTTGCCACATTAAAAAGGGCGAGAACCGCCGCGAAGTAGAAGAAAAGTATCTGTACGAAATCGCGAACGTGCTGCCGGAATTCTTGGAAGAGCGCGGCTTTACGGCAGAAATCACGAAGTACACGGAAGACGGTCATTCGGAATTGTTGAATGAACAAGTGCGGCCGTATTACCACGATTCGGTGGCATTCCCGAGGAGTTCGGGTTACCAGTCGCTGCATATTATTTTCTACGACAATCTGGCCCGCTGCTTTACCGAAGTGCAGTTGCGCACCAAGGATATGGATGACTTTGCCGAAATCGGCGAGGCAAACCATTTTGGCTACGAGAAAACGCAAGAGGCGCGCCGCAGCAAGCACGACGAGATTCCGAGCGGCGAATGCGTGTATTTTGACGAAGCCTACGAGCGCCTGACAAAATTGCAGGAAATTGAGCTCGCGAATGTAGACGTGAACATGTTCAAGGCAATCAACAACCAGCTGATCAACGACGGTTGCGGCCTTTTCCGCGGTCGGCAAATTTTGCCGTTCGAGCATCTATCGCGCTTCCAGAACGATTTGATTGACTGATTTGATTGAAAAGCTATAAAAAAATTGTATATCCCGAAATATTGCGCCGCTTAGGTGCAATTTGTATTTTTGCTTGTCACACTTTTAACTCTGTGAGTCACCACCACTAAACGCTTTTCTACACGACAAAATGTCCGAAGTCAAAAAATTCCTTGCAAAAGATTTCTACAAGATTGATTCCCAAAATTCAACGCTACTCGATGTTCGCGAAACGAGTGAAGCCATCGTGCGCCCTGTGAACGGGGCGCTGCAGGTTCCGTTCTTTGAACTGTCCAAGAAGATAGATAGCATCCCGAAAGACAAGCCCGTTTACGTATTCTGCTCCACGGGAGACCGTTCCGAAGAGGTTGCCGAAATTTTCGCCGATCGCGATTACGACGTGTACAATGTAGAAGGCGGGCTTGACGCCGTCCCGAAAATTCACTTCGTTGATGCCAAGGGTCTCAAGTGCCCGGGCCCCATCGTGAAGGTGGACGAAGCGGTCAAAAGTGTGTCCGTCGGCGAAGAAGTCCAGGTGGAAGCGACCGAGAAAGCATTCTTCTCGGATGTGGATGTCTGGTGCCAGCGTACCGGCAACGAATTGAAATCGCTTTCCGAAAAAGACGGCGTGATCTATGCGACAATCGTAAAGCGAGACACACCCCAGTCTCTCGAAAAAAGGGATTTTGAGCACGGCAAGACGTTTGTCGTTTTCAGTGGCGATTTGGATAAAGCGATAGCCTCTTTCATTATGGCAAACGGAGCTGCCGCCATGGGACGCCCGGTTACCATGTTCTTCACCTTCTGGGGAGTAAGCATTTTGCGCAGGCCCGAAAAGGTGCGCGTCAAGAAATCGCTCATCGGAAAAATGTTTGGATTCATGATGCCCCGCGGTTCCAAGAAACTCGGACTTTCGCGCATGAACTTTGGCGGAATCGGCGCCAAGATGATTCGCGCGGTCATGAAGCAGAACGGCGTTTCTTCGCTAGAAGAACTGATTGAAAGCGCAAGGCGGAAGGGCGTGAAGTTTGTCGCCTGTCAGATGTCGATGGAACTCATGGGAATCACAGCCGAAGAGTTGATTGACGGCGTTGAACTCGGCGGCGTCGCGACGATGCTCGGCTCCACCGAAAAATCCGACTTGACATATTTTATTTAAGGCCCCGTTATGATAAACAGACAAGCCGCTCTTGAAATTTTGAATGCGAACGCAGATTCGTTACCGAACTTGATTGAACAGGCATATCAGCTGCGTACCAAGTACAAAGGCAACCGCGTAAGCATTCAGTTGCTCACCAATGTCCGCAGCGGAAACTGTACGCAGAACTGCGCCTATTGTGCCCAGTCGCGCGATTCTGCAGCTCCGATTGAAAAGTATCGTTATGTAGAAGACAAAAAGCTGTATGGCGACAACGATCTCGTTGACGAAATGCATTTGGCGAGGCACTGCATCGGGCTCAGCGGCATTCGTTTTGCAGACGACGATATCGAAAAACTTGCCGAACGCATCCGCAAGATGAAAAAGAACGACACGCAAATCTGTTGTTCCATCGGGTTCCCGACCGAAAAGCAGGCGCTGATTCTTAAAGAAGCCGGCCTCAACCGCATCAATCACAACCTGAAGAAGACGCTCTTCAAGGTAGCCGACTCTATTTTTGCGTCAGGCTACCTCACCGAAGGCGGCCAGAGTCTCGAAGAGACCTTCCGCACCATCGAGGCGGCAGGCTTCACCTGGCAAGTGGAAAGCGAATCATCCCACTAACTTCAAGAAATACTGGTGAATGCTCGTGTCGCTATTGAGTTCCGGATGGAACGAAAGCGCAATTTGGTTCTTGTAGCGAACGGCAACGATTTGCTCGGGAGCATCTGCATTATTCGAACTTGCCGTACGCGAAAGGACTTCGACGCCATCGCCGACCGATTCAAAGAAGGGCGCGCGAATAAAGGTCTGCGGCACTTTTCCGATGTGCGCGACTTCGTTTTCCGTAAAGAAGCTGCCGAGCTGCCTTCCGTAAGCATTCCTGCGGATAATCGCGGGGAGTGTCGCGAAATGCGCCTTGTTTTCGCCTGCAATTTTTTCGGCGAGGAGGATTGCGCCAGCACATGTTGCAAGCACAGGCAATCCTTCGGCAATCTTTTTTCGAAGAGGCTCGAAAAGTCCCAAATCGTGGAGCAGTTTCCCTTGCACGGTACTTTCTCCACCGGGGAGTACGAGACCGTCTAAATGGAGGTCAAGGTCGCGTAACTGCCTGATTTCAAATACTTCGGCGCCCAGCGATTTGAGGATGCGTTCGTGTTCAATGAACGCCCCCTGCACCGCGAGTACGCCAATTTGCGGTTTGTTAATTCCCATTACTTTCCCCTTTCGGCCATCAGCAGCGCGATTTCCTGTTCGTTGATACCGACCATGGCTTCGCCCAAGTCTTCAGAAAGCTTGGCGATCAGCTTTGCATCGGTATAGTTGGTAACTGCCTGCACAATGGCGGCGGCACGCTTGGCGGGGTTGCCGGACTTGAAGATTCCGGAGCCTACGAAAACGCCTTCGGCACCGAGTTGCATCATGAGGGCGGCATCGGCGGGGGTGGCAACACCACCGGCAGCGAAGTTCACCACGGGGAGTTTCTTGTGGTCGTGAACGAAGCGCACCAGGTCGTACGACACCTGGAGTTCCTTGGCGCGATTGAAGAGTTCATCTTCGCGCATGCTCGAAATGCGGGCGATTTCCTGGTTCATCAGGCGCATGTGTCGTACGGCCTGGACGATGTCGCCCGTCCCCGGCTCGCCCTTGGTACGGATCATCGATGCGCCTTCTTCGATACGGCGCAGCGCTTCGCCCAAATCCTTCGCGCCGCACACGAACGGAACGTCGAATTCGCGCTTGTTGATGTGAAAAATATCGTCGGCAGGAGAAAGCACTTCGCTTTCGTCGATGTAGTCAATCTCGATGGCCTGCAAAATTTGCGCTTCGGCAAAGTGGCCGATGCGGCACTTGGCCATTACGGGTATTGAAACTGCGTCCTGAATCCCCTTGATCATCTTGGGGTCGCTCATGCGCGACACACCGCCTGCAGCGCGGATATCGGCAGGGATGCGTTCCAATGCCATCACGGCGGCGGCCCCAGCGGCTTCGGCGATTTTGGCTTGTTCGGGGGTTGTCACGTCCATAATGACGCCACCCTTGAGCATCTGGGCAAGGTTCTTGTTGAGTTCGTAACGGTTCTGGTCAGACATGTAAATCTCCTTGGTTGTGGAATGGTTTAATTTCAGGCTGTAATTTAAAACATTCGCTTGACCTGCACAATATTCAGTTTTTTACTATTTTTATAAGGTCAGTTAAATATCAGATTAACAATATTAATAAGGTCAGTTTCATGTTCACTTACGATATGTCCAAGGCGGGAGCAAATAGCCTCTACCATTACCTTTATCAATGCATCAAAAAAGATATCGTAAGCGGAAACGTCCTTGCCGAAGAACAACTCCCTTCCAAACGCAACCTCGCGCAGAATCTCGGCATTAGCGTCGTAACAGTTGAAAACGCTTACGCACAGCTCTTGGCCGAAGGCTACATCTACTCGCTCCCTAAAAAAGGCTTCTTTGTTGCAGACATCAACGCAACGGCGGAACCTTGTGCTCAACGCAAACGCAAGATGCCGCGTACCCGCAGGCTCCGCGCAGAACTCACCGACGAGTCAGAACATATCAACCCGAAATACATTGCCGACTTTGCAAGTAACGGTTCCGATATCGAGGCGTTCCCCTTTACCACTTGGGCAAAAATCACTCGCGAGGTCCTTTGCGAAAGGCAAAATGATTTGCTGCAAGTTTCTCCGGGAATGGGCTCGCTAGAACTTCGCCGAGCCATTGCCCGCATGCTCCGCGAATTCAGAAATATCCAGGTATCGCCCGAACAGATTGTCATTGGCGCCGGAACTGATTACCTTTATGGCTTGCTAGTACAATTGCTTGGATTTGACAAGTGCTATGGCGTAGAAGACCCTGGCTGGGGTAAAATTTCAAAATTGTACAGCCAATACGGCGTCAAGGTGTGTCATATTCCCATTGCGGCAGAAAGTTTCGTGGACTCCGTCAAGAAATCTGACGTCGATGTCGTGCATATTTCCCCAGCGCACCATTTTCCGACCGGGATGGTAATGCCCGTCGGCGAACGCTATCGCTTGCTCAGTTGGGCTGCCGAATCCCCAAATCGCTACATCGTTGAAGATGACTATGACAGCGAATTCCGCATGACCGGAAAACCCATTCCCGCATTACAGAATATCGATGTTACCGAAAAGGTGATTTACCTGAATACCTTTTCCAAGACGATGACTTCTGCGATTCGCCTCAGTTATATGGTGCTCCCGCCGCATCTTGCCGAGAAATTCCATAACAAACTTTCGTTCTATTCGTGTACGGTTTCGAACCTTGATCAGTATGTAATGGCCAGGTTCATTGATCTCGGTTACTACGAGACGCACATCAATCGCATGCGTAACCTGTACCGGGCCAAGCGCGATATGCTCCTGTCGGCTATCCGCAAAAGCAAACTTTCAAATGTCGCCCGAATTTACGAAGAAGATGCCGGACTCCACTTTATCTTGGAAGTGGACACGAAATGTTCCGATATTGAATTCTGCAACCGCGCCCGATTTCGCGGGGTAAACATCCGCGCCCTTTCGGAGTATTATTTTGAGGCGAAGCCATCGCAGCACAACTTTGTCGTGAACTACTCGTCAGTAGATAAAGCGAGCATGCAAAAAGCAGTGCAGATACTCGCGAGCCTTTGCAACTAAAAAGTTTAATGTTTCAAATCGCAAGCAGCCTGTTCGTAGTCAATGAGCTGCGTAATGGTCGGGTGTGTTCCGCAAACGGCGCAGTCGTCGTTATGGCTCGGGAGCTTCACCTTGCGGAATTCCGCCGTGAGTGCGTTGTAGGTGAGTAGGTAGCCTGTCAATAAATCGCCTACGCCAAGAATATACTTGATTGCTTCCATTGCCTGCAAACTTCCGATGACGCCTGCAATTGCCCCAATCACGCCTGCCTCTTTGCAAGTCGGCACAGAACCCTTCGGGGGCGGTTCCTCGAAAATGCAGCGGTAGCAAGGCCCCTGCTCCGGCACGTATGTCATCAACTGCCCCTGAAATCCGACAATACCTGCATGAGAAAAAGGCTTCTTCGCCATGACGCAGGCATCGTTAATCAAAAATTTTGTCGGAAAATTGTCGGTGCCGTCAACGATAAAATCGTAATCCTTAATGAGGTCGAGAATGTTTTCGCTCGTTACGAAAGTATGGTACGTGATCACCTTGACATCCGTGTTCATCGCTTCCATGGTTTCTTTCGCGGATTGCACCTTGGGCTTACCCACATCTTGCGTGGCGTGTATTATCTGACGTTGTAAATTTGAAAGGTCAACCACATCGGCATCGGCAATGCCGATCGTGCCCACGCCGGCGGCGGCAAGATACATCGCCACAGGAGCGCCAAGGCCACCCGCACCAATGACGAGTACCTTCGCGTTCAAGAGCTTCTTTTGGCCCTTTACGCCGACATCTTTAAGAATGATGTGGCGCGAATACCGTTCCAGTTGTTCGTTGGTAAAAGCCATTTTTCTATTGAATTTTCAACCTCAATCACACGTACTTCGAGAGCGTCACGACATCTTCGCCGCTCCATGTGTAAAGCGCGAGCAAAGGCTCATCCCTTGTTTGCATTGAATGTACATGGTTCGAGGGGTGCAGAATAAATTCTCCGGGACCGCGGACTTTTGAAACACCGTCTAAAGTCCAAACGGCAAGGCCCGAAAGCACCACGTAAAGTTCCGTGGCAGGGTGGTAATGCGCCGGGTACAAGGTATTCTTTCCGAGAAGCGTAAATCCGAAACAAAAATGCTCGTCGTGATACGGCGCTTCTGGCCCGAGGATTTCTCCCCAGCCCATACGGTTTCCTAAATCAGGCATATCGGCGCGAGGCTCGTAATTATATTTCCACGGCAAAAAAGGGAGTGCGGGCTTTAGCGCTTTCAGCAAATTTGCAGTCTCTGAACTTCCGTGTTTTGCGGAATCTTCAATCCAGCGAATCAGCGGAGAATCGCTTTTTTCAAAAGTCCCGCTCGGGGCAGGAATTTCACGTGCTACAAACTTGGCCGCCTCTTGACCGATATCATCGTCAATTTGGGCACGTTCATTCAGAAATCGCTTCGATTCTTCAATTAAACGGGCGATAAAATCTTGCATCAAAATACACTCGTTTTACTTCAAGCTTGATTTCAGTACGGCAACCGTATGGCCGATCACTTCGCCCTTTAGGAATGCTTCGTAAGCTTCTTTAGCAGTAAGCTTCGAAGATTCAAGCGACTTCTCGATTTCGAAAGCGTTCTTGCCGGATTCCTTCACCGAAATATCGGCGAATGCTTTTTGCAAGTCGCTTGCGCGGTAGAATCGGAACGGCCCGAGCCCCGCCTTTTCTTGTGCGGCATAACCCGAAATCACGTCTTCGGGTTCCGCCTGCACCTTCCAGGAATACGTGAAGATTTCAGAAGAAAGGCCCGCCAATTCGCCGAGCTTGATAAACGCACTGAGCGGCACGCGGCCACCGAGTGTAGAATAGACGGCACCCTTGTCGGCCAGGTAATCGCGGGCCTGCTTAAGCGCCAGATAATGCAAATCCAGCATCTGTTCGTGTACGAATTCCGGAATCACTTCGACGCGCTTTTCCAGGTAATGGCCGCTGTTTCGTTTGTCTTCAATCTTGGTGTTATCGGTTAGCGGAACATTGGGCAGGTTCTCGTAAATCACGTCGTAACGGCGCTTGCCATTTTGAAGAGGCTGCAACAAATCGCCTGCGCCGAATTCCAACTCAACCGAATCTGCATCTTTCAAATTCTTCTTGATATTTTCGGCCGCGGCGTCCACCACGCTTTCCAGCAAGTCGGTAAAACCTACGCGCTTGGCACCCAAAAGTTCAATGCCCGTCAAGACATCGATGCCGGAACCCGTTCCGATTGAAGCGAACGCTTCCACATCGTGCCCCAGGTTCTCGCGGATCAGCTTGAATGCAGGTGCCGCGATGTAGGCCACCCAATCGCTAGTAATATCTTCAGTCTTTGGCAAATAGGCGTGATCCGTTACACCCACGGAAAGGTAATCTTGAACATGTTTCGGTGCTTCTTCTAAAGCCAGATACTTTTTAACATCAACTAAAATACTCATTATAGTTTACCTCACTTTTTTTGAGTGCAAATATAGATGTGGACTATAGCCGCGTCCAATACAAAATTTCTAGCGCTCGCTATCAATTTTTTGTATAAGTAAAAGGCCGTTTTTCGCTTGACAAAGTTTATGCATTTATGTAGATTTATGCATAGAAATTCAAACCACGTTTTTTCAGCGCTTGGGAATGCTCAAAAATGCGACGTTCTTTTCGGTGCTGTTAACAAAAGGAGCCTTATACAATGGCACATTATCTCTTTACTTCTGAATCGGTGTCCAAGGGACACCCCGACAAAGTTTGCGACCAGATCTCGGATGCAATTCTCGACGCCTGCCTCGCCCAAGACCCGAACAGCCGCGTGGCTTGCGAAACGCTCGCCAACACCGGTCTCGTCGTGATTTCTGGCGAAATTACCACCAAGGCTGTGATTGACTACCAGCAGATTGCACGCAAGACTATTAAGAGCATCGGTTATGTGAACCCGGAACTCGCTTTTGATTATAAGGGCTGCTCCGTGCTCGTTGCAGTAGACAAGCAGTCTCCCGATATTGCGCAGGGCGTTGATGCCAAGGCTGCCGAAGGCAAGGAAGATGACAAGCAGGGCGCAGGAGATCAGGGCATGATGTTCGGTTACGCCGTGAACGAAACCAAGGAACTGATGCCGCTTCCGATTAGCCTTGCTCACAAGCTCATGGAAGAAATCCAGAACCTCCGCGAATCCGGCAAAATCAAATGGCTCCGCCCCGATGCAAAATCGCAGGTGACTGTCGAATACGACGAAAATGACAAGCCTGTGCGCGTCGATACCGTGGTGGTCAGCACCCAGCACGACGAATTCGTGAACGGCAAGGAACTCAAGCATTCTACCATCGAAAAGGAAATCATCGAAAAGCTCATCAAGAAGGTGATTCCGGCAAAGCTTTTGGACAAGAAAACTCGCTTCCTCATCAATCCGACGGGTAAATTCGTGATTGGTGGCCCGCATGGTGACTGCGGCCTGACGGGTCGTAAGATTATTGTGGATACCTACGGCGGCATGGGACGTCATGGTGGTGGTGCATTCAGCGGCAAGGACCCTTCCAAGGTGGACCGCAGCGCTGCTTACGCCGCACGCTATGTAGCAAAGAATATTGTCGCCGCAGGCCTTGCAGACCGTTGCGAAGTTCAGCTCGCTTACGCCATCGGTTACTCCAAGCCGGTGTCTGTGCTGGTGAACACCTTCAAGACCGGCAAGATTGATGACCGCAAGATTGAAGAAATCGTGAAGAAGACCTTCGACCTTTCTCCGGCAGGCATCGTGAAGATGCTCGATTTGAAGAAGCCCGGCTACCAGGCAACTGCCGCGCTCGGCCATTTCGGCCGCACCGGTGCACGCTTCACTTGGGAAAAGACGGACAAGGCTGCAACTTTGAAGAAACTCGCCAAAGCATAAGCGAATTCTCTCTAGTAAAAAAATTAAGGCTC
This sequence comes from uncultured Fibrobacter sp., assembly GCF_900316465.1. Classification (NCBI taxonomy): domain Bacteria; kingdom Pseudomonadati; phylum Fibrobacterota; class Fibrobacteria; order Fibrobacterales; family Fibrobacteraceae; genus Fibrobacter; species uncultured Fibrobacter sp. Next base: position 78,676 of record NZ_ONDD01000006.1, read on the forward strand.
GTCAAACGACGAGCCTTTTTCGTTTTAACCGCTATTTAGTTTCTTTAGATGAAACTTGTAATGCTTGACGTTCTTCTTCCGATTTTTTCAGAACTTCATTTAGTGTGAATTTTTCCTTGCTAAAAAAGAAAGTATTCGTTCCCAAATCCTTGAGCGAAGCTCCGAAATGGTACGCAGTATCATCAATAAATAAGAATCTATCGTGCATCCCGTAGCTAGGCAGAATTTCAATCGGACAATCAGCGTATTGCGCATTGTATGTTGCCAAGTCAACATTGAAAACCTTACTCTTGTCGTAGGTATAAATTGTCACTGATACGCCCGCATTCCGCTTGAGCATCATTGCCAACACTTTCTCGTCCACATAACGGTCTACAAGGACAATCCGCTTTTTTGCTTTACGAATCAGGTTGCATACGAATACATAAGCGTCAAATACCTGATTGTTATAGAATAATCCTTTCGACTTAAGCTCTCCGCGATCCATTGCCTCGAAAACTTCATCCAGTTTGTGGCTAAATTCCATATTTTTACGGTCATGTTCCAATACTTTTACTTCTACATTTGTAAGCCGATTAACAATTCCCCCATTTTCGTACAAATATTGCCGCATAGCAACGAAAGCGTCCATAATAGCGATGGATACATTTACCGCTATTTTACTTTTTAATACGGAAGAAAGCATGGCAAATCCTTGCTCCGTAAAAACAAATGGCTTAAATCTGTCACCGCCCCAACTTGAAATCACATTTTGTGATTTCAAGTTTTCCATTTCATCTTTCGTCAATTGAAAGCAATATCTTTCTGGAAACCGTTCTGCATTTCTCTTCACCGCTTGATTAATGGCTCTAGTTTCTACACCATAAAGAACTGCCAAATCACGATCAAGTAACACCTGTTTACCCCGAACGACTTGAATCATTTTCTCGACATTTGATTCCACAAGCGAGCGCGGTCCAATCACTACCGTTTTTTCAGTCTTTTTATTCATTTTTACTCCTATAAACAAAAAAGCCGGCTTTTGGATATATTAAAATCCCAATAATTATTGGGGATATACCAAAAAGCCGACTTCTCTAGTCGAATATGGCTTGCAGACGGAATTCCGCTACCAGTGCCTGTCGGGGGATAATATACTAATTCATTCCAAGTTGGACTATGCCAAAACTGATGATTTTAGTGGAAATAAGCCGAGTTTCTTTACTTGAGCACATTTTTTGCGAATAAAGGCGTTCATATTGTAAATATTTATGTTATTTTTAAAGTGAAATAGAGTTTAGCTCTTGTTCTTCACGTGAAATCTGCAAATTTCAAAAGAATGAGGACAAGGCGAACGCTCACGCAGGCATATCGTTTCTTGCGGTATGTTTCAGTTTGCTGTACCGACTTTTTAGTCGGTCTTTGGTCGTATGACCAAGGGGCAACAGCCCTTTCGGGGCGTGGGTCGTTTGCGTTTATCATTCTTGGGCAATGCAGAGCCTCACGTGAATAAATGCAACGACTCGCGCCTTTTTGTATTCTCGCAAAATTTGCTCGATTCTTGCTTTACTACAAGAGTGAATTTCACAGGTGTTTATACAAAGGGGATCCAAATGAGTAAGAATTTTGATTTCTTGGGTGATTTGGCAAATGCATTGAAAAAGAATGATTGGAGCATTATGCACATATCCAGAGTTGCGGAATTGCTTAATCTGAATGGAATAAAAAATAAGAGAGGGGGAAAATATAAAGAGTCTGGGCGAGGAATATTTAAACTAGTATCCTCTGCCTGCGCATATTTTGCGAAAAAGGGTGATAAAGAAACTGCAACCAATGTCGCTAGTGCGTTCACTAATGATAAAAATCAACATGTTTGGAAAAAATAGGTCCATTTTTTTTCACATTATTAGCTAAATAAAGGAGAAAATAAATGAAACGATTTCTTTTTGCCGTGATAGGCCTACTTTCATTTTGTTTTGCAGATATTCATCCTGGATTAAAGAACGCCATTGACAATGGCGATGTAAAAACAGCTGAAAATCTCGTGAAAAAATTCGGAGTTAAAGATGTGTATTGCCCTGCAAATCTTTCTTTTGAAAACGCAAATAGGATTTATGAGAATGCGTTTTCATTAAATCCATTGGTAATGTGGCAAAATTGTGCATCTGATTTTATAAAAAATGCAGAAAACAGAGTTCGTGGAGAATCAGTTCCTTTATGCAAACATTATTTGGAAAAACTCTTTCAAAAAGGAGATGTCGACAAGCTTGACTCTGTTCTTGCGCAAATTCTCCAATCAAAGCTATACGTTCAAAAAGAAAAAAGAGAAGTTGAACAACTTGAAATTGTGAAAACTTCAAAGCAAGAATGTATGGATCAACTCGATTTACATCGAAAAGAAATTGTCGATTCTCTTATAAATTGGCACGATATTGATTGTAAAATATTATTTGATGCGACAATATGCTCAAAGTTATTCTCTACATATGGTATGGCCAATATTGATTCAATAAACAAAGTGTTTTCGTCAAAAATAAAAACATGCAAGAAAAAGCCTACAATGGCTATGAAAAAGAATGTAGAACAAGAAGTTTTTGTCAATCCATTCCTATATGAAATAGAATATTATGGGTTGCTTTTATCAAATAAAATGAAGAATCCTTTTTACACAAATCCTAATGCTTTGGAAACATACAAAAAACTAAAAAGCATTAATGTTGCCGCACAGAATTCAATAAACAAAATTAAAATATATTCAGATGTCCTGAATACAAATACGGCAGCATATTGCTTAACGCTACCTGAAAGAGAATTCAATGTAAGTATCTGCAATAAAGTAATAAATTATGTTACTAATAATTTTAATTTAACATCTAGCGAAAATTCTCTAATCAAGGAAATTTCTAATCTGTACGCAAAGAATGCTTCTGTACCAGATTCGTTAATAGCGTTTTCGTGTAAACTTTATCCAGAAATTGACAAGTATTTTTACAAAATTATGGATGTTAATATTTTTGACTGTAATGCAATAAATGAATACGTATCGCGTAATGAGGCGTGCAAAAATTCAAATGAAAATTACTTTTGGACAGCTCCTTCAGGAATCAAATACATTTGCGAGAATAGAAAAATGAGAGAGCCAAAGTCGAAAGAATTGGAAAACGGAATATGCATGAAGGACGCTGAGATAAAAAACGGCATGTACTGCTCAATAAAAAATGGATGGATCGAAAATGTTGATTACAAAAGATTTACTGATAAACGAGATGGTCAAATATATCGAGCAACAAAAATCGGCGATCAAATATGGATGGCTGAAAATTTAAATTATAACATTGCCGATAGCTACTGCTATGAAAACAACCCTGACAACTGCTTAAAATTTGGTCGATTGTACACATGGAATTCCATTATGTCAAAAAATGATAATGGGTGCAAAGAAAATTACGAAAAATGTTTGGAAAAAAATATCAAAGGGATTTGCCCAGATGGATGGCATTTGCCCTCTGTAGAGGACTTTAACCAATTGGTAAATAATGTAGGATCAACTAGGTCGTCTTATGTAGTAAAATTAAAGGCTTCTAGTGAATGGGATAATGGAAAAAAAGGAAGCAATTCTTATGGGTTTAACGCCTATCCTGCCGGATCCATGCGATTAACAGAGGAAAAACAAATGTACTTCATTAATCAAAAAAAATCAACATCGTTTTGGACTGTCGTAGGAGGGAGTGGCTACACAGAAGCCTATGCCTTTTTTATAGAGAATGAATCTGATAAAAGTTCTGGCTTTTCATATGATCGGAAAAAAAATGGTCATTCCGTTCGGTGTTTAAAAGATAAAAAATAACTTTATCTTTTAAAACATATATCATTAATGTCGAAGAAATACTTTTTCATCGTTCTTATGGCATCGTGTTTTGTGTCCGCAACACACGATGCTATTTTATCAAAAGAAAAAAGATGTTCAAAAATAACTTTGTCCTCCAACGATGGTTTTTCTGAAACAGGAAACAAATACGACGGATATTATTGTGGTGATACAACTTCAAAGGATCTTTTTGCTCGCGCATCATGTAAAGAGGGTGACTTATATTTTGCGGGAGATAAATTAGCAACATTGGAATGGGGTCAAGGTGTAGAACCGTCCGTAATCTGCGTGCAATCAAATTTCAAATGTCCTAAAGGGCGCTTTTTAGCAGAGTACAAATATGGAAAACAAATATTTTACGCATGCGTTGAACCGCCTAACAACGCCCATTTTGATTCGCAGTTAAAAAGAATTACTTGTGATAATAATTTTTCCAATCATGAATACCGTAATTGTGAAAGTGAATTTTGTGACGATAACAGCGATGACCTAATGCTAAAATGTATTCCTAAATGTTCAAAAGATAAATATCTTGATTTTATGGAAGAAAAATGCAAAGCTATACCAATGGGTGCGCGCAAAATTGATGAATACACTTGGGAATGCGATAAGAAATTTTCTCGATACAACGATAAAGATGAATGCAGACCTTGGCCTAAGAACGCTGAGCCGTCAAAAGGTTGCTGGTATAGCTCCATAAAAATTTCAGATTTAGCAATAAAAGCTAAAGAGTGTCCAGAATCCATAATAATTGATGGTGAAGAGTATTATTGCTATGATCCTGTTGATGAAGAAAATGGCTGTACATTAATCAATTGTCTTGAAAAAATGGGAAATAGCTTGCGTGCTCCTTTGGGAACTGAAGTCATCTTCAATTTTTCCAATGAAAAAATTTCTATGAAAATGAAGCAGATCTTTACTCAAAATGAGTTACTTGGCAGATGGTCTGGATGTTGGAAATGCCCTAAAGGAACCATTTTTGACATGGACAAAAATGAATGTGTTCCCAAATAGCAACATTTCTGCGTTAGGGGGCGTCGCACTTTTGTGGCGAGACGCGTAGCGGCTCGATGAGCCGAAGGCGAGCAGCACCCGACCCGGCGAGCCGGGGAACGCCCATAAAAAACACCCCCGGCAACATGTGTTGCCGAGGGGTCCCTGCGCGGAGAGTAGTGCACAGGAATTTAGGAGTACAAATTATTACTTATGCCAGTCGACTTCGCGGTAGATTTTTTCGGTGAATTCGTCGGCATTCAGCTGCAGGTATCCGACTTTATGCAGCAGGTCTGCAAAGTAGTGCAAGTCGGCTTTCAAGTTGCGGCCACTCTTGATTTTCTGTTCAGGAGACTGGTATTCGTAAGACTTGATGAGTGCGGTTGCGAATTCCTTGTCTTCGATGGCGGAGTGCTTGCCGGCCTGCATGAGCTCCACGGTTTCTTCCGGGTGTTCGCTAATCCAGGTGTGAGCCTGTTCAAGAGCGCGAAGGAGAGCCTTGATCTTTTCCGGTTCCTTTTCCAGAAGGACGCCCGAAACATAGTAGAAGCAGCAATAGCGGCCTGCAAAAACAGGGTCGGTTGCCAAATCCATCAGCACATCGGCACGGCCATCAACAGCGGCGAGGCTTCCCAGCGGGTCCCAAAGCGAAACCGCTTCGACCTGCCCGCGTTCCAAGGCCTCGAGCGCCAAGTTGCCATCGGCATAGGGCAAGAACTGCACATCGTTTATGGCAGAGACTCCGTTTGCTTCAAGCCAAAGTGTTGCGGCCTGGTGCGGGGTTGCCCCAATGGCGTTCACGGCAATCTTCTTGCCTTTCAATCCTTGAGCGTTACGAATCGGCGAGCCCTTCTTGACAAGCAGATGAATGCAACCGATATGGAATCCTTCGACCACCTTAATATTCACGCCGTTTTCGACGGACTGGAAAAAGGCGAAGTCGGAGTTCGTAATCGGATACGTTCCGTTGTTGAGCCCGATTTTACGGGTTTCCGCATTTGCCGACACGAATTTCACATCGACACCTTCTTTAGCAAAGAAACCTTTTTCTTTGGCGACAAAGAACGGCGCAATGCAAAGGGTGCCATCGGAAACGGGGATTTCGACCGTGCCGAATTTAAAAGCAGATTCTTCGTTTTTTTCGGTCTTTTCAGTTTTTTCTTCTTCGCAAGCGGTGAGTGCAAATCCCAAAGTAAAAGCGGCTGCGAAAGACAGTAATGTTTGAATGAATTTCATTTAAAATCTCCTATGATTAATTTTTTTTAGATCCTTCACTGCGTTCAGGATGACACGATGAGGATGTTTAATGCTTTGTTGTACTTGCCTTAATTGCCTGTTCGAAATCGGCGATAATGTCGCGCGGATCTTCGATACCGACGGACACGCGAATCATGTCGTCAGGAATTCCTGCGGCAAGCCTGTCCTTCGGCGAAAGCTGGGAATGTGTACTTGTTGCCGGGTGCAGCACGCTTGTGCGGGCATCGCCCACATGCACCACCAAGGCAGCAACTTTCAAGGCCTTCACGAACGAGCGAATGGCAGCCTTGCCTCCCTTGAGGCCAAAGGTCAGCACGCCGCTTCCGCCCTGGTAATCGAAATACTTGCGAATGCGCTTGTTATTCGGGCTAGATTTGAGCGCCGGATAGTTGACCCAGTTTACTGCCGGATGCTTGGAAAGGTATTCGGCCAAAGCCAAAGCATTAGAACTGTGCTGCGGCATACGCAAATGGAGCGTTTCAAGACCCAAGTTCAAAAGGAATGCGTTGAAGGGGCTCTGGGCTGCACCGAAATCGCGCAAAAACTGGGCGCGGGCCTTGACAATGTAGGCGGCGCGGCCGAATTTTTCAGTGTAAGAAGTGTTTGCGTACTGCGCATCGGGATTGACAAGATCCGGGAACTTTCCATTATTCCAGTTGTAATTGCCTCCATCAATCACGACACCGCCCAAGGCGATGGCATGACCGTCAATGTACTTGGTTGCAGAATGAATGACGACATTTGCCCCATGCTTCAAGGGCTTCACCAAGAACGGCGTTGCAAGAGTGTTGTCCACAAGGAACGGCACGTCGAATTCCTTGGCAAGCTTCGAGAACTTTTCAAAATCCAAAACGCCAAGCGCCGGGTTTCCAATCGTTTCGCCGAAGATCAACTTGGTATTGGGACGGAATGCCTTGCGAAGTTCTGCAATAGGGGCTTCCGGGTCAATAAAAGTCGTTTCAACGCCGAGCTTAGAAAGTCGAACATCAAGCAGCGTGTAGGTTCCGCCATACACCGCCTTAGAAGCCACAATGTGATCGCCTGCCTTCACCAAATTTGAAATTGCGAGCAATACGGCCGACTGTCCCGAAGCTGTTGCGACAGCGCCCACGCCGCCTTCCAACTCGGTAATTTTTGCTTCAAAAGCGGCTACCGTCGGGTTGCCCGTACGCGTATACTTGTTGCCCGACTGCTTGAGGGCGAAAAGACGTTCTACTTCGTCAACATCTTCGTACTTGTAAGTGGTTGACTGGAAAATCGGCAAAACGCGGGGCTCGCCCACTTTCGGCTTCCAGCCCGCCTGCAGGCACTTGGTGCCGAAATTCCAATTTGCCGGATTCGTAACATCCGCTGAGATTTTACTTGACTTTTTCGATGTTTTAATTGACATGTGAATCACTCTCCTTATAAATTTCAATGCGAAAAATAGAAAGGGACTTACACTTTTTCTAATACTTTGTTTTTATGCGGAATTATCAAAAATTTTTATAACGAAAATGCCCCCGACCGAGTCGAGGGCAACATCACTTAATATTGATTTATTTATAATCCGCCGTAATCAGATTCACCGTTCGGCAAGAGTCTCCCCTTGTGCATGGTGTAAATGCGGTCGCCATACTTGAAGCCGCGAGGATCATGGGTAGCCACAAGTACCGACGTTCCCGACTGCGCAAATTCCCCCAAAAGGTCAAAGACAATCTTGGCATTAGTTTCGTCAAGGTTGCTGGTCGGTTCGTCAGCAATCACGATATCGGGATTGTTAACAAGAGCGCGCACAATCGAGGCCCGCTTGAGTTCGCCACCCGAAAGTTCCGCCGGCATTTCATTCACCAAATGGGCAATGCCGAGAGTTTCGAGTTTTGAATGAATATCAATATCGACCAATTCCGAAATATCCCTCACCTCAATCTTATTGCCCTCGCGAATCGCCCGCGGCAAGAAGATATTTTCAAGCACGGTAAATTGCGGCAAGAAAACGGATTCTTGTGGAATGTAGCCGATTTTATCGTTACGAATCGCGGAAAGTTCGGCATCTGTCAAACTTGCAAAATCAACACCATTAAAAATGATAGATCCCTGCGAGGGGCGATTGATTCCCGAAAGGAGCGATAAAAGCGTACTCTTTCCGCTTCCCGATTCGCCATAGATTACCGAGAAATCACCGGACCAGGCAAAAAATTCAACATCTTCGACGGCATTGAATTCTTCGCCGCGGCGGGTATAAGTTTTATATAAATTAGAGACGTTTAAAATCAATGTTCTACCTCCCTCAAAGCGGCGTAGGCATCAATCTTACTCACCTTATTTGCCACGCCGAAAACCGCCACCGGCCCCACCGAATGCAAAAGCAAAATCACCACAGCGTAAACAGCGGCGATTTCGGCATTTCCAGGAACAATAAAGGGCACGTTCACATGTTCGCCAATCCAAATTTTAAAAGTGAAAAACGCCACGCTCGAAAGCAGCAAGCCAATGTACGTTCCTACCGCCGAAACCAGCAGCGATTCGCCCAGCACAAGAGTCCTTAAACGTTTGCGGGCATAGCCCACAATTCGCAAAAGCGCATATTCACGCCTGCGTTCGCGAGTCGAAAGTGAAAACGAAATCACAATCGCGGCAACCGCAATCACCAAGAAAAGGGACACGATCGACCACACCACAATCTGCAAAAAGTTCGCCGACTTTTCAAGACCCGAGAACAAATCCTTACGGGTGCGAATTTGCACGCCGTCAAAGCGGGTATGAATTTCTCGAGAGAGGCGCTCGATATCAGCCCCTGCGCGAAGTTTAATTAAAACGCTGGAGTAAATCGGCGAATCCGAACCTTCGGATTTGACATCCTGATGCAAGAAAATCACGCCCTTGGCCTTAGCTGCCTCGCGGATATCGGCAAGTGTCGCCACATCTACAAAAACGGCCTGGTCCAACTTGTTGCCGACCGGTTCAAGAGAGGCCGCCACGGGGTATTCATGGTCAAAGAACTTGACGGTCTTTTTCTCGCCCACGCTAATATCGCCGCCCACCACGATAGCACCCTTAGGGAGTTTATCCGTAAGGACCTCGTGAATCCAAGGCTGAATCACAAAATCAGATGCCGGCTCGAAACCGATAATCATGACCTTCTGATCGCAGCAGCTAGAACTCAAGGTGGTCAAAAAATACTGCGGCGTCGCAATTTCTACACCTTCAAGACCACGAATAAATTCCAGCGAGCCCTGCGGCAAATAGGCATACTTGGAATCGCCCTGCAAAAGAACCGATTGATCATTAATCTCGGTCCCCTGCGGAATCACAATGACATCGGCCCCCAAGCGAGACGAAAGGCGATTCAGGCCCTTCGAAAGCGAAAACGACAAAAGTCCACCCACCAAAAGCACCGAGGCGAGCAAGGCAATCAAAAGTGAAAGCCCAAAACTGCGGAATGGGTTTCGCAAGTAATTTTCAATAATCAAATTCAAATCAGTCTTGTTCATTTCGCCTCCTCAGTTTCAAGTAAATCAAATTCAGCGCCGCAAAAAGCGCAATCAGCACACCAAACACAGCAAGCACCGGCCCCGTTATCACGTGACATGCCATTTGAGCATGTTGGCATGTTCCAACAATTACCGTTGGCACAAGCGAAACAAAAACACCCACCACAAGCGTTACTGCAGAAAGAATGGCATGTGCTTTCTTTTTAAGGAGCCCCGCAGCAACGACGGCATTTGCTAGCAATGCAAGTCCTAAAAAAGCATCTACCGTCGTCGAAATTTCACAGCTCATGGTTCCGCCATCAATCGGATGGCAAACAGGCAAAATCAACTTGGTTAGTACAATCAGCAATACGCCGAAAATAAGATTAGCAACAACAAATACTTTGTACTGTTTCATATATAACTCCTTGTTGACTAAATGACGTATTCCGGCGCCGTATTGGAACGTGCAAGATTAAAGCGTTCCAAAATATTGCGGCGTTTTTCCAGGAACTGCGCCGAGCCTCTTTCACGCGGGAAGCTGTCGCGAATTTCAAGCACCTCGCTAATGCGCCCCGGACGCGGCGTCATAATCACGATACGATCAGACAAATAAAGCGCTTCGTCAATATCGTGCGTCACCAGAATCATGGTGGTGTTGCGTTCCTTGCGAAGCTCCAAAAGCAAGTTCTGGATGTCAGCACGGGTAAACGAATCCAGCGCCCCCATGGGTTCATCAAGCAACAAGATTTCAGGATCATTAATCAACGCACGCGCAATTGCCACGCGCTGCGCCATACCGCCACTAATCTGGTGCGGGAAATTCTTTTCGAATCCGCCAAGACCGATTTTTTCGATAAAATCGTGAACCTTGTCCTTATTCTGCTTATAAACGCCACGAATCTTGAGACCCATCGCGATGTTGTCTTCTACCGTGAGCCACGGGAAAAGGCAACCCTGCTGGAACACGTAACCGCGCTTGGAATCTGGCCCATGCACCGGTTCGCCATCAAGAATAATCTTGCCGTCTTGAACAGGATCGAGCCCCGCAATCAAGCGCAAAAGCGTCGTCTTGCCGCAACCCGATGCGCCCAGAATCGAAATGAATTCGCCCTCAAAAACAGAAAGATTGATATCTTTCAAAATCTGTCGCGGTTCGCCCGTGCGTTCATCGATAAAGGAGCGGTTTACATCGCGAATCTTCAAGATTTTTTCTTTATCTAAAATATCCGTCATCAAAGCCTCCTATCGCACAACGCCTTTCTGCCAGCGAAGCACATAACGCTGCACCACGCCAACCACCTTCAAAATCGCCGAGAACAGCACCGCCATCACGACAATCGCCGCAAACACCTTGTAATAAGCGCTCCAGACTTTTGAAGTGTTAATGTAGTAGCCAAGACCGCCCGGTTGCCCCATCATTTCGGCCATCACGAGCGTAGTAAAGCCAAACGCAGCCGCCGTCATAATGCCCGTAAAAATCTGCGGCATTGCATGGGGAATCGCAATATGGAAAATCTGGTACAGCTGCCCCGCGCCAAAAGTGCGCGAAAGTTCAAACAACGACTTCGGCGTACCCTGCACCCCGTCGGCCGTCATGGTCGCCACCGGGAACCAGGAGCAAATCGCTATCAAGAAAGTCGCCGCCGCAAACGAAGTCGGGAAAAGCGTCAAGGCAAAAGGCATCCACGCCACCGCCGGAATCACGCCGCAAATATTGAGCACCGGCAAAATCCAGTAGCGAGCCTTCGGATACCAGCCAATCAGCACACCCGTCACCACGCCAGTCACCACACCCACCGAGAATCCGGCTACAAAAAGGCGCAGCGAATAAAGCGTATTCTGCCAAATGAATTTGGTATCGCCAATAAAGGCATCCATAATAATCGCAGGTCCCGGAAAGAACGGTTGCGGCAAAAACAGCAGCTTGGTTCCGAGAATATCCCACGCGGCAAGCGCAAGCCCCACCGCAAAACGGAACTTCGCGCCCGCAAAAAACTTCGCAATCTTATCGGCACTTGCCTTGCGGACAAACAGCACTACCGTATAGACCGCGTAATAGGCAATAATGGCAAGCAAAACTAAGCGGTAAGCCAAATTGTCGTCAACTCTAAACCCGCCAAAAACATATTCCTTGATTCGCACATTTTCGGCCACCTGCGGAAAAAGCAAGTTTACCAAGAAGGCGATCAGGAATCCTGAAATCGTCAGTACAAAATTCATTCTGTCTCCGTGAAAAGGTTCAAAAAAAAGCGCCCCTGAAAATGGACTTCGAATATTTCCAGGAGCGCCGGGTTGTACGGAGAGTACAAATTACTTGATATTTTCTCTCCAAGTTGCCGGCTTGAACAATTCCTTCAAGGGCAACAGACGCTTGTCAACGTCGACGCCCAAGACAGAATTAAAGTTGTTCGTCGCCTGCATCTGAGCGCCAAAGCCCACGATAATGATGATCTGTTCGTCGGTATAGAACTTGCGGAGACCTTCGAAAAGTTCGTCCGGAACCTTAGTCGGATCTTTCACGATCTGCTGGCCCAGCTGCTGCAAAAGCTTTTCGTTTTCCGAAGTTTCGAAATTGTTCGGATCGAGACCCAGAGCCTTCAGGTCGCTAATGAAGAACAGCGAGCAGAGAAGGCAGCCGTTAGTCGTAGAAACCGAGTGGGCAAAAATCGTTGCCGCACGCAGACCCACCGTCTTTTCGAGGCTTTCCCAAGCATCGTACCAGCCCATGAAAGCCTTGTAGATGCCGTAGTCCTGGAGCATCACCAGCTTCATGTTGGTCACCTTGCCAGCAGCATCCAACTTTTCGTAAGCGGCCTTTGCTTCGCCAGTCAATTCATTCGGTTGTTTTAAATGTACTCTAGCCATTGTTTATACTCTCCTTGTGGTGCTAAGCACCGTTTTTTTTGTTATGCTAGGTTTTATTCCCTACCATTTTTGTAGGCTTTAAGATAGAATAAGAATATACCATAGTCAAGGCATAAACACATACTATTTAACTATGGTTTGTTATAAAAGAAAGCTATTGCTTCCGCATCAAAAAAACTCCGCCAACCTGGTGGAGTTTTGAAGACAGAGGTAATATCAACTAGTGACTTTTACTCGTACAATCCCTTGCTAAAGTAACGGTCGCCGCGGTCGGGGGCTACGAACACGATGTTCCCGCGGGCACCCGAGGCGATGAGCTTTTTGGCTGCGGTGAATGCTGCACCCGAAGAAGATCCTGCAATGAGTCCTTCTTTCTTGGCGAGTTCGCGAGCGCCGCCAAAAGCGTCGTCATCGTTAATCTTGATGACCTGATCCACAAGCGACATGTCCATGGTGTCGGCGATAAAGTCGTTGCCAATTCCTTCGATGTTGTAGTCGCCATGTTCGCCACCGCCCATAGTAGAACCTACGGGGTCTGCGAGCACACCCTTGATGTTCGGGTTCTTTTCCTTGAGCGCCTTGAGAATGCCGCTGAAGGTACCGCCACTTCCTGCGCCTGCCACCACGTAGTCAACTTGTCCATCCAAATCTTCGTAGATTTCGGGGCCGGTGGTTTCGTAATGGGCCAGCGGGTTGGACATGTTGCGGAACTGCCTGAGCGAAACAGAGCCCGGAATTTGCGTCAAAAGTTCTTCGGCTTTCTTTTCGGCGCCGAGCATCCCGTCTTCGCGGGGGGTGTTGATGAGTTCTGCTCCGAGAGCGCGCATGAGCGTCTGCTTTTCTTGCGAGAACTTGGTGGGCACCACGAATATCACGCGGATGCCGCGGTTGAGGGCTGCAAAAGCGATGCCGAGGCCTGTATTGCCTGCGGTGGCTTCGACAATGGTTCCACCCGGTTTCAGGAGACCCTTTTCAATCGCGTCGTTCACCATGTAAAGGCCGGTGCGGTCCTTCACGCTACCCGAGGGATTCCAGAGCTCGAGTTTGGCAAACAGGTTTACACCTTCGGGGAGTCCCACGTGCGTAAGCTTTACAAGCGGAGTCTTCCCGATTAAAGATTGCATCGATTCATAGTAATGCATATTATGCTTCCTTCGCGGCGTTAATGCCGGCGTTCAAATCCAAGATAATGTCATCGACTTTTTCGATACCTACAGACAAACGAATGAGTCCGTCGGTAATGCCCACCTTCTCACGAATTTCCTTCGGAATAGAGGCATGGGTCATGGTAGCCGGATGGCATACGAGGCTTTCAACACCGCCTAAACTTTCGGCCAGCGAAATCAGCTGCAGGGCCTTGAAGAATTTCTTGATGTCGTAGTTTTCGTAAAGTTCGAACGAAATCATGGCGCCACCGTTCTTGGCCTGCTTCTTGTTGATTTCGTAACCCTGAGCAGTCGGGAGTCCCGGATAGTAAACATGCTTCACGGCTTCGTGCTGTTCCAGGTAGCGGGCAATGCGTTCCGCATTTTCGGTATGGCGATCAAGGCGCACGCCAAGCGTCTTAATACCGCGAATCAGGAGGAATGAATCGAAGGGGCCGAGCACCGCGCCCACGGCATTCTGATTGAATGCGAGCTTTTCTGCGATTTCTTTATTGTTGGTCACTGCAAGGCCAGCCACCACATCGCTATGGCCGCCCAAGTACTTGGTCGCAGAATGCACCACGATGTCGGCGCCAAGTTCCAGCGGACGCTGCAAATAAGGCGTCATGAAGGTGTTATCAACAATCGTCAGAATTCCATGCTTCTTGGCAATAGCAGCAACGCCAGCCAAGTCCGTCACGGTCAGGAGCGGGTTCGCCGGGCTTTCGATAAAGAAAGCCTTTACATCGGGCGTCACCTTGGTATCGAGCGTTGCCAAGTCGGTGGTATCTTCGATAGAATAGGTAACGCCGAGGTTCTTGAATACTTTGTCCAAAACGCGGAAGGTTCCGCCATAAACATTGCTCGAGATAATAATGCGATCGCCCTGCTTAAACAGCGAAAGCACCGTAGAGGTAGCCGCCATGCCGCTACCAAAAGCAAAGCCTGCTACACCGCCTTCGAGGTCTGCAATCAATGCTTCGAGCGCTGCGCGCGTGGGGTTACCCGTGCGGGAATATTCCCAACCGGTATTTTCGCCGAGACCCGCCTGTTTGTAGGTAGAAGTCTGGTAGATGGGCACGTTAACGGCTCCGGTAACCTTGTCGCCATCGATGCCGCCGTGGATGAGTTTCGTTTCAATATACTTGGAAGTTGACATTTTTTGAAGTCCTTTAGCGCCTTGCGCCTTTTAATGTTTAAATTCGAATAAAAAATCCCGCTCCGGAGACAAAACCGAGCGGGAATCTGTTTTAGATAAAAGCCTAAAAACTAGTCGCCCGTTCGACATCGACCCCAACAGAAACAACACTTGTTCATCAAGTAATGAGCCATTCTTTTATTTCCTATCATTTACGTAGGAATAATATAGACAAAAACAATAACGCTGTCAACTGAAAACGGGCTATCCAGTTATACTATTTTTCTTTGGTTTGTTATAGTTTAAAACGATAACCAGCCGGTATCTAGGCCTGTCACGGGCTCAATCCGCTTCACATTCTTCTGCGCATCGGTAACCACGGCCATTCCCGTCAGGTAATTCATCCAGCGTTGCGGCGTAAAGGTCATCTTGCAAAAGTGCGTGAGACACGGAACAACCCAAGCATCGTGCGTCGCAAAAATATTGAAGCGGGCGCCACCCTTTTCAAGCATCATCGCAAGCATCTCTTCGGAACGGGCAGGCAGCGGAGCAAACGCTTCTTTTTCACCACGTGGGTTACCTGTGGCCTCATTCTTTAGCCATTCGCAAATGCCTTCGTAAAATCCGGCGCGCAACACCTTGGTGTATTCGCCGTAATCTTGAACAAAGTATTCAGCCAAGCAATCGAGCTTTTCGACATGCGGATTTTCAACGCCACGGCCCTTGCCTATAAATTCAGCAGTTTCGACACAGCGACCTACCGGGCTTGAATAAAAGCAGATATCGCCTTCGGCAGGAATGCACTTACCCAGCGACAGAGCCTGTTCGCGACCGCGCTCCGTAAGGCCCACATGCGCACCGAAGTCAGGGTCATTAGGCGTAATATGGTTGCGTTCACCGTGACGCACCAACAGGAATACGCGTTCGTCAGACGCAAGCGAATTGAAGAAGGTTGACGCGGGAATGAACATATAAGCCTTATTTGTCTTCCCGGCCTTGAGCCGGGATCTCCTATTCTAAGCAATCATTCCCGAAACCGGAATCCAAATGGCATGCGCAATCGCAAAACTTAAAACGCCCAGCAAGAAACCGCAAATAATATCCGTGAGCCAATGCACGCCAAAGTACACGCGCAAAAGTCCCCATGTGAGCGGCAAGAGCATCATGATCCAGCCGTACTGCGGCACCGCATAAAACACCGCCGAGGCCACCGCCAAGTTGTTCATGGTATGGCCAGACGGAAAGCTGTACTTGTCGAGAGGCGGAACCTCCGCCTTGATTTGCGGATTCACCGCAAATGGCCTCGGTCGCTTGGTAGAAAGCTTTACACCCTCATACAAGCCGAGCGATACCACCACCGCCACCAAAGCCTGCGCCAAAATCGGCCAAAATGCCGACCAGCCCAAATGCAAAAAAAGGAACAAAGCAAAAACGCCCCAAATGTAGCCGTCACCCAGACGCACATAAAACTTGAGAAACTTCGTCGTCTTCTCGGAAAAATGCCGGTTAGTCCAATAAACCGACACGCGATTGTCAAACTCTGCAATTTTCTTGAACATCAACGAGGAATTTAGTAAATAAGGCTGCACTAGGCCTTGCCCCTAATGAATTCCGGCGCGAAATCAACGCCATTGCTCCACACGACCGTATTCGCCTGAACCTTGAAATCCCTGAACAAATCCAGGCTCGAAAGCTGCCGAACAATTGGCCGATGGTCGCCCTTGACAACGCCCTCAAAATCAGCAACAGAACGACACCCATCGTCAAACACGACGGATATCTTGTAGTCACTAATGTATTCGGCGGCAATTATGTGAAGCATAGGGAACCTTAAAAGGTATCATTTCTCCATTAAACAGGCATATCTTTTATTCATTTCGTTAATTGAATCATGTATTGCCTTGGATAGAGATTGCGGCTGCAAAACCAATATTTCTCCAAAAGCTGCTGAGAGTTCGCGCTTCAATTCGTAATTTACGACGCACGAAATTTCAAAGAAATGTCCACCTGTAGGAACTGCGTATTTTTCTCGCAATTCTTTACCAGCCTTCTTCATTTCCTTTTGCGATGAATGAATAGGCTTACTTCTTATGTACGCTGATTGTTTATCTGAAGCCCAAAAGAGAATTTTTTTCACGTCATCATCGTCTTTTTTGGACACACCTACAATATCCTCAAAGTAGTCTGTCCAACGGATTTTTGCCGGCTCAATTTTCTTTGTTATCGGTTTTATTGATTTGAATTGATCTAAAGAAAAGGTTAAAACTTTCCCATCTTCCACATTTGCAAACAAGAACCATCTATTATTGTACTGTTTTAAGAATCTTGGTAATAAATCTACTTCTCCAGATTTACTTCCATCAATGGATTTATAGCTAACTCTTAATGATTGGGCCATTTCAATGTAGCCTAAGAGTTTAGGAAGGAGCTCTTTCTTTTCCAGATATGAATTCGTTTCAAATGAAATGATGGGTTCGTCTAGTTCTTCGTTATGCGAAAGATTTTTTAAGAAATCAAAATCACTCAAGCCATCTATACGGCCCAAAATATGCGATACTGCTTGCAATAATTTTCGTTCAGATTGTGAAACTTTTTGATTGAATATGCTGTCCGAGCGACTTTCGTATGAAACTATAGTACTTTTACCTGCACGGGTTCTTTTGATGTTTCCAAATTCCTGTTGTAGAAATTCAAGATCCTTTTCCAGGCATCGTCTTGAAACGGGATCAAACCCTTTACCTTTGAGTTCCTCGTTACATCGGGCTGCCAAGTCGCTCATACTATAGCGGGCAGCAACACTTTCAGATAATAACTGGTCAAGAATCTTGAATCGCAAAAATGCATTTTTATTCGTCGGCATTTTGTTCTTCTCCAGTTTCTATTTTCCTTGTCTTGATGGAGTGTAGTTGTTCGACCAAGTGTCTCGATGCATGGGGGTCAGCCGTATCATATTGCCAATTATGATTAAAGCAATCAATCGTACTTTGGTTTCCGCTTGTTCCTATGACTAGGCTGTAGAATTCGGTATTCTTCTCTTTTTCAGCATTGATGGAATCAACCAAATTATTCGGGAGACTTCCCATTACAAAATCCGATATCATCAACACATCGGCATTTTTATATCCATCTGTTTGGAGCATCTCTACGGCATGCTGCAATGCTGGAGAAGCATCGGTCCCCCCATTGAATGACATTTCAAGGAAATGGACCAGTTTCTGCAGACTTTCTCCCTTTTTAAAATCGCTCAAATCAAGAGTTTCTATCCCTGTGGAGAACGAAATCAAATAGCATTTTCGCTCTTCCTCGATTGCAATTTTTGACAACGCAAAGGTCACAGTTTTTGCAATGTTTTCAGGGGTTCCATGCATAGAACCGCTAGCATCCACGCAAATTATAATCGGCCCCTTGGGTTCCTTCTTTTCTATAGAAAATTCTTCTTGAATTGTTTCTTCCCTAGTCCTCTGAACCTTTCGTTGAAAATCAAAAGACATCAATTGCTTTTGAGCAAAACGAAGCTGAAACAGCTTTTTTGTTGCAGGATTTTTCATCAAAGCCAGTTCACTCGGCAAGACTGTCGAAATGTCATTTGAATAGCAAATGCCCTTGATTTCACCTCGATAAGCATTTTGCGGATGCCACTCCGATTTCACAACAACCTCATCCCTAAGTTCTTTTTCAAAAACAGATTGGGCACGACTTTGCTTGCCCAATATTTCAGCCAGTTCCTGCAAAGATTGGTCTTGTTCAAGAATCTTAGCGAATCGCTCCAAAATTTCAAAGCCACTCGTTTCAAATACACCCGCCGACAAATCCCACAAACGACCAAGATCGTTAATGAACGGAGAAAGTAACTTTTCAAGACACTTAAAATTCTGTATCCGTTTATACAAATCTTCTAGGAACTTTCTGCGCATTTCATCAATGCGTTCTTGTTCCCATTTGTGCTTACGATCAACAAAATTCCGTTCCATGTCTCCGATAAAATTACGGCGAAGAACCTCCAGCTGTTCCATCGATTTCCACTGAACCGAAGTGCTGATTTTACCTGTTTTTTTCTGCTGTTTGGCAAATTCCGCACTATAAAACTTAAAGTCAAGATTGCTCGGAGCAATTTTCCCACGTTGAGAATCACTAATAGACGGTAATTGCCTATAATGAGCTTCGATGTTCGATTGTTCTCTCGAAAGATCGTTTGCAACATCTATTGCAGATAACTTCTTTTGTTGTGCTACAAAAAGAGCTTCTTCAAAGAAAGGATCCTCTTTTTCCAAGGTTTCATTCGTTTGTTGCAACCAATCCAAAATATCCGTCTGGATATTTTCAGACACACCCTCATGCGACTGGATATAATCTTTCACATTATCATGAGCAAGGACTTCCGAAAGCGTTTTTTCAGCAATCTTCGCATAGTCATTTTGGAGGAACTCAATCTTAATATCCGTGGGTTCAACAGGAGATGCCATATCTTCCATAGCATCCACAAGTTGTTTACGATCCGACTCCGAACCAAAAGCTTTCGGAGAAGCGAAATTCTCAAATTTTCGCTTTTTCTTAGATTCCGTTTTTATCTTAGGAACAATACCTTGAAGGTCATTCAACATATCATCAACGTTCGAAAAGAACTTGGAGCACAAGTTTCCAAACGTATGATCATCAGAAAAATCAAGTTGATGCGATGTATCATTTCTAGAAATACGCAAAGTTTCAAACCATTTCGGTTTACCCCCAGGGAACCAAATATGTTTCACATTTTCTCGGACAATTTGAACAGACCGTTCAAGCCATGCTCTAGCTTCGTCACCAATTGTAGAAACTTCACCTATTCCACTTGGATATTTCGTAATAATCTGTTTTAAAATTTCGATAGCCTTTTTAGCATACTTGCGAGACTTACTGTTCTGCCTTGCCATGATTCACCCTACCTACAGCATTCTCAATTTCACCCATATTATCAAAAACAAAAGACACAATTCTCTGCATTTCATCATCAGGAATTTCCTCTGTCGCATGCATCAATCGTTTTCCAATCTTTTGCAGATGCAAAAACGTTTGGGAAGGAGCAACACAATCCGCCAACAATTGGATTTTCATCTGAAGCCATGCCTTTTGTTCGTCCGAAAGAGAACGAACATCAGGCATAGCCGGAAATTTTTGATGAAGTGCATTCAGCACAATTTGCGCATTTTGAGAATTCAAAGCTTAATCCTTCGTCCATTCACGAATGACAATAATTGAGAATTCGTGATCTTTGGTTGTATGATCCGCTTTTCCTTCATCATCGAATAACTGATATACAGCAGCAGATCCTTTATACTCTGTTGAAGACCAGTATGCGGTTTCGCCCAATACACAAATTTCATTGCTTAACGCCATCAACGATTCATTGATGCGGCCTTTATTCTTCCAAATATCATTAAGAAGATTTTTATCAGGAACCATCCAATCAGACTTAAATTCATTAGGCAAATCATTAGCTTCACCATATTCAGAAGCCAGTTTCAATTCAGCAATGTTATCCCACGTGTCCTCATATTGCACCACACCCATTGCATATGTCTTTTCACCGGCAACACATACAACCGCAACAACGTTTTTCTTCTGATCATCGGTAAGTGTTCCAACTTCTTCAGCAGAATAAATCATCCCACTTTTAAGAATTACATCTCCAACAGAGAGTTTTGCAGAAAGTTCAGATTTATAATAACGATTACGTTGTTTGTCCAACTGAATCTTCGCATCTTCAATTTGACGAATTGCACCATCAAGCTTCGATGTTATACTAACATTATACTCTTGATTTGCAAAAAGGTTCGCCTTGAAAGGAACTTCATCCGCACTCTTCTTATCCTTTAAAGCCTTTATTTCCGCTTGAATCCGCTCAACAATCGGTGCGTAATATTCCTTATCAAATTCCTTTTGATACATTTCATGAGCAATGTCAGAAAGTTTCTTAAACTCCAAATGAGTTTTTGCAGGATTCTTTTTTACCGTAAAATTAGACCAACATGTTATTTTATTTCCTGATTTAGTCATTCTATAATCAGAAGAGTATAGTGACATTTTCGAATCATATACATCATGATCATCTGAATAATAAGCATGAACTCCTTTTGCGACACTCACATACCAAGTTTCATTATACCCATCCCGAGTACACTCGTAACATTGTTGTCCATCAACGGTCACAATTTTATCCGTTGCCGGATCAGTCACTTTGTCATACCATTTCTCATCAATTTTCTTCTTAAAATTCTCTATCTGCTCATTGATTTCATCAATTGCAGAATCGCAATCCAAGCCGTTCTGCTTGATACATTTTTCAACAATATCGCGAGCCAATTTTTGCTGTTTTTCCGTACTCCAAATGCAATATTCAATCAACTGGCAGTCCATCAAATCGACTTCAGTGCGGTCATTCAAGAAAGCCGATGTTTTCAAGATGTGGACAATTTTCTTCCAACGACGGTCGCCCACTTCAAATGTTTCGCCAGCAAGTTTATCAGCATCATCCATAGCCGCGTTACGCGAGGCATATTCCTTACGGATTGCCAAAATAACAGACTTAGCCCCTTCAGAAAGAGTCACCTCATCTATCTTTTCTTTCCATTCCTGCAATTCAGCATTAGTAATTTGCAGTTTTTTCACATCATCAGAAAGTTCAAACTTCGAAGACGATGGGGCCTCGACCATTTCAAAGAAGTTATTTTCGTCTTTAATAAACGAAACCATCAAACGAAGAACAAGGCGGTCATACAAAGCCTCCAATCCTTGATTTTTGGCAGGCAATTCATTTGACGCCGCAAAGAGCGTTTTCAACGGGACTTCAACAACTTTACTGCCGTTATGGAATTTACGTTCATTGACAATCGTCAAGAGAGTATTCAAAATGGCCGAGCCCGCTTTCCAAATTTCATCCAAGAAAGCAATGTCCGCTTCAGGCAGCATATTTTCTGTAAGGCGGCGGTACTCCTCCTTACCTTTACATTCATCAAGTTCCCCATTCAAAGCCTTCAAAGAAACATTTCCAAAAACTTCGTCCGGAGTCGTGTATTCATTCAGAAGAGTTTCAAAATATTTGACAGCATCTTTACCATCAGCCTTAAAAGCCTGAACAATTCGTCTTGCAATCATACTTTTGGCACAGCCCGGCTCACCCAAGAGAAAAATACTTTCGCCCGCAATCGCCGTAAGCAATGCTAGACGAACCACTTCGTCTTTTTCATACAACCCTTGTGACAAAGCATCACGTAATGTTTTAATTCTATCGTGAAGGCTAAAAGTAATTTTTTTCTCTGCATTTTCTTGATTCATGGAAATCTCCATCGGTTTAAAATTTTTCATGCAAACCATGACGTCTTCTTTTTTAAAGTCCAGCTTAAATTCGCCCGACTTTTTCAGAAGTTCCACACACACCTGTTTGGATTTTTTCGCAAAACCAGCCTTGCGAAGAAGATCTTCCAAGGGAACGACGATCGCATTCTTTTCCCTAGACAGCGTTTCAAAACCGGCTTTTAATTTTCCAAGCATTTCAGTGTCATTCATAGTTTGCTCCTTGACTCATTCAAAGATAATCTTTTTTGTGACAAAAAGCTACAACTTTTTCACACCCACTTCTAATTACGAACATAGAATTCGTACGAAAATAGAATTCGCATAATGAACTTATATTACGAATACATTTCTTAAAAAAAGGAAATGTATCACACTACACCACAAAGGAGATTTATGTCAAAGCACAATGGACAACCACCAATCAATCCAAACGGTGCCGGTTGGCCTTCTACTACAGGAGGCAAATCAGGAGGCGGCCGTGGTGGCAATCCACCTAAAAGCAAATAACGACCAATTAACCTTCTCCCTCGAACCTTGTGCTCGGGGGAGTTTTTCCCATCCCAAAAGCCAGCCGAACCTCAAAATACTATTTTTCCTAGTGCAAGTTTAATATCTGGTCTAGATCCTTCGACTTCGTCCTTCGGACTCCGCTCAGGATGACACCCCTAGAACCTAGACTCTAATTCTAACCACTAGTAATTAATTATGCGCGTACTCGTTCTTAATTGCGGCAGCTCCTCGGTCAAGTTCGCCGTTATCGACACCCAGACCAAAGAATCCATCTCTAGCGGCCTCGTCGAAAACATCGGCGTGAATGGCCACGTCAAGGCCAAGGGCCCCGAAGGCAACATCGACTTCAATTTCGATTGCCCGACCCATGCCGAAGCCGTTGCCGAAGTCCAGAAGTTCCTCGCCGAACAGAAGCTCATCGACACCATCGAAGCTATCGGCCACCGCGTGGTGCATGGCGGTAAGTACATCAAGAGCGAACGCGTCACGCAGGAAGTCATCGACTACATTCGTAGCATCACTCTGTTTGCCCCGCTCCACGAACCGGCTCACGCAACCGGTATGGAATGCGCCACCAAGTTCTTCCCGACGCTCCCGCAGGTCGCCGTGTTCGACACAGCCTTCCACCAGACCATGCCCCGCAAGGCATACCTCTACGGCATCCCCTACAAGTTCTACGAAGAAGACAAGATCCGTCGCTACGGCGCCCACGGCACAAGCCACCGCTTCGTGACCGGCGAGGCCGCCAAGATTCTGGGCAAGAAGCCCGAAGAAGTCTGCCTCATCACGGCCCACCTCGGTAACGGTTCCAGCTGCTCCGCCATTTTGAACGGCCAGTGCGTTGACACCACCATGGGCTTCACCCCGCTCGAGGGCCTCATCATGGGCACCCGCTCCGGAAGCATCGACCCGGCAATCCTCTTCTTCATCAGCAAGAAGTACGGCTACGATATCGACCGTCTCGACAAGCTTGTAAACAAGGAATCCGGCCTTCTCGGCCTCTCCGGACTCAGCAACGACATGCGCACCCTGACGCAGGCCGCAAGCGAAGGCCACGTCGGCGCACAGATTGCCCTCGAAACGTTCGCCTACAGGCTCACCCGCGAAATCGGCGGCATCGCCATGGCACTCCCGCGCATCGACGCCCTGGTGTTCACCGGCGGTATCGGCGAGAACAGCAAGCTTGTCCGCAAGATGGCGATGGACAACCTCAAGATTCTCGGCTACCAGATCGACGAAGCCCGCAACGAAAAGAACGGCAAGGAATCCGGCCACATCATCAGCAAGGACGGCACCCCGACCGCCATGGTCGTCGCCACCAACGAAGAACTCCTCATCGCTCTCGACACCGAAGCTCTCGTAAAGTAAGCGATTTTAACGCATTAAAAAAGTGACCCGCCGGCGAAGCCGGCGGTTCTTCATATACGGGCGTAGCCCTACAATACCAGCGGCGTGCAAGGGCACGCACATCAATCTGCCACCT
>NZ_ONDD01000007.1 GCF_900316465.1 uncultured Fibrobacter sp.
AGCCCGGCGACTACGTGAAGGTGAAGCTCGACGACATTCGCGGATGGACGATTCGTGGCAAGTTGGTTTAAAGGAATGAGGTTTTTGATATGAAGGCAAAATCAATTTCTGTTTTACTTGCTTTTTTGGCAGCAAACACATTCGCGCAGACGATGGCCGATGCACAAAAAGCATACGTTGCCGGCAACTGGAAAGAAGCTGCCGCCGCCTACGAAGCCGCCTGCCCCAAGGAACCGGATTCCCTGCGTGCCGAATGCTACCTGTGGAACGTACTCGCCCTTTCGCAGATGGGTAGCGCCCAGTCATTCAAGATTGCAGGCAACCGCCTCGACAGTTTGATCAAGACAACTAACCCGCAGCGTGCAATCTATGCGGACTTGATGATGACCAGCGCCCAGTTCCGACTTTACTTGGGCAAATACGACAAGGCCGCCGAAGACCTGATTCAAGCTATCGAGACTTCGCACCCGCACCAAGCCATTGTACTGCAAAAGGTTTGCAAGGCCGTCAAGGCAAAGGTAAAGTCGGAAGACCTGATCGACCGCTGCAACCTGTTGAACAATCCGGATTCGCTCAAGGCAATTCAAACCGCTTCGCAGGCCAAGGCCGCTCCTGCCGCCCCCGCAAAGGTTGCCACTCCGGAACCCAAACCCGCTGTTGCCGAACCAGCACCTGCAGTCGAACAACCTAAGGTTGTCGCTCCTGCTGCAACAGCACCTGTCGCCGCACCGGCTCCTGCTCCCGCAGTACCTGCAGCATCTGCATCGGCAGAATACTGGACCTTGCAGTTGGGCGCATTTGGAACAAAATCAAATGCAGATTTGCTGGTTTCGAATCTGAAAAAGCAAAAAGTCACTTGCACGATTATTGAACAGCCGCGAGGCGAAAAAACGCTCTATTTGGTGCAAACAGGCAAATTTGAAACCAAGGATCAAGCTGTCGATTTCGCAGCAAACAAGCTTGCACCCCTAAAAATTGAATATCAGCCCCTTTTGAAAAGGTAAATTTGCACAAAAAAGCGCTTTTTTCACGTTTTCCCCTGCAAAAAAAGCATAAATTGTTCTATATTTGAGCAAACCCCGAGCCGGGGTGGTGAAATTGGTAGACGCGCCGGACTCAAAATCCGGTACTCGCGAGAGTGTGAGGGTTCGATTCCCTCCCCCGGCATTATTTTTGAAGGAAGAAACTGATGGCGAATTGGTGCAAGATTCTCACAACGGTGCTTTTGTGCGGCTCCATTGCGTTCGCACAGTTTGACGACGACGAATCTTCCGAAGATTCCTATTCTTACGGGGCCTCCGAGGAAACAACAGACGACGGTTTTGCCGACGACAGCAACGCTGAAGAAACTTCTAGCGCAAGCGTTGGCGAGGCATCTGCCACTGCAGACGAATGGCAGGGATTCAATTACGAAGAAATGGGCCTCACCCAGTGGGAATTCCAGCAGGCCAAGCAAGAAGGTGTTTCGAGAGATAAGCTCACTCACCTCGTCGAAATGGGCGTTCGTCCGTCCGAATATTTGCAGAAGCCCTGGGAAAAGCTCGGCGTTTCTGAAGAAGAATGGCTCGCCCAGCGTTCTGGCGGTCTTGAAGACGCAGACATCGACCGCTCTTACCGCAACCACTCCGGCGACCAAGGCTACGCTTACCTTTCCCTCCTTGTTCCGTCGCTGTATCAGTGGCACAAGCAGGAATCCATGAAAGCCATTTGGATTGACGCTCTTTGGGGCGTAAGTGTCGGCGCAACGGTTTACCTTGCAATCGACGGCAATTCCGCTTGGTGGTATGGTTTGATTTTTGTGGCTGGCGCACACATTTGGTCCTTTGCTGACGCTTTCTTCAGCACCCAATGGGACAGCAACCCGGACGCAAACCGCTTCAGCTACGGCATTCTCCCGACCCCGGAAAAGGGTGTTGCGGGATTCTTCAATGTCAAGTTCTAAGCGCATCATGCAGCTAGAATTACTCAAGAGCAAAATTCATCGCGCAACTGTAACCGACGCAAACCTCAATTACGAGGGGTCGATTACTATTGCCCGCGACTTGATGGACGCCGCCAATATTCTTCCCTTCGAAAAAGTGGGCGTTCTTGACGTGAACAACGGCAACCGCCTGGACACCTATGTGATTGAAGGCCCAGCCGGTTCTGGCGTGATTTGCCTGAATGGAGCCGCCGCCCGACTTGTTCAGCCCGGCGATCTCGTGATTATCGTTGCTTATGCAACCATGAGCGAAGAAGAAGCCAAATCGTGGAAGCCTACAGTTATCCACGTCAACAACAAGAACGAAATCGTCTAATTCGCATTTGCTATATTCTAGCCATGCGATTTTTATTGCTAACCATAGTCCTTACTGCATTTGCTTTTGCGGAAAGCCCCGTAAAGGCAGACTCTGTTGTTAGCAAAAAAGATTCTTCCCTTGTGAAAACCGCCGCAAAGGACACCATTGTTGATACAGTCTACGTGGTTCCTGACGACGGAATTCCCTGGAACCGGGAGCATTTTGACCCCGATCGCCTGGTAAGGCACGAGACTTTTGACCCCGCCCTTAAAGTCGCCTACACCTATTCCGTGAGCTTCATGGGTGGCACCTTCGGTAGTTTTGCCCAGCAAAGCTACATGGCACATCTCGCCTACGAGTTTACTCCGGAGCTTCATTTATATGCAAACGTGGGGCTTTGGATGCCGCTGTATTCAAATTTTCGCTTTGGAACACCAATCGCCAAAGAAGACGCCCGCCAAGGAAACGTAGGCGTTGTCATACCAGACATAGCCTTGGAGTACAAACCCAACGAGAACATGTCTTTCAGGCTCATGTTCGTGAACGAAAACGATGCATTCAAGGCTTACGGGCCCTACCGCTACTTGTATGGCGGATGCCCATGGAGAACGCCTTATTACTGCAGGTAAGACAAATAACATTATGACATCAGTTCACATTTTTCTAGATTTGCACTAGAAAATGAACAAAAGCCGTTCCAAAACATTTCCTTTTTCATTCGCCATCATGGCCGTTTTAGCGGCATTTCTTTTTACAGGTTGCGAAGAAGAAAAAAAGCCCCAAGTCGTAAAGGTCAAGAGAACCTACAAGGGCGATGTCGAAGTGTTGAATAGTTGCGGCATGCAAGGGGCTGCAGCCAAAATGCGCTCTTACCTGCGCGATAACGGCTTTGACATTGTAAGTTCAAGAAACGACCGTCTGCAGAATTACGACGAGACCGTTCTTGTTCTTAGAAACCCCGAATGGGAAGGCGCGAAGGCGCTCGCCCAAGCGCTCAAGACCGACAACGTGTTGATTGTCCATAGCGACCGCGCTGTCGTCGATGCCGCCGTATACATCGGAAAAGACTTTAATCAAATCATTGAACCCGAACAGGGAGAAGAAAAATGACAACAAAAATCAAAGACCTGCCAGAGTCCGTAAATATCGGCGCTAGCATTCTTTTTGAATTGCGCGCCCAAGACGTCCAATTGATTGACCTTCGCGGCATCAAGGACGTGACCGACTTTTTCCTTGTCGCCACTTGCGAAAGCGAAGCCCAGATGCAGGCTATTTTGAATGAACTCCGCAAGGAATTCAAGGCCGCCAACATTCCGTCCGTGGGCGTGGAATACAAGGAAGGCGTGCGTTGGGCCGTGTTCGACGCTGGCCTCGACCTGATGGTACACCTGTTCGAAGAAGAAAAGCGTAACGAGATTTCTTTGGACCGCCTGTACGCCGACGGCACGATTGAAACTCTCGATGAAAACGACTTTGTGAAGAAGACCTCCAAGAAGAAGAGCAGTGAAGATGAACTCGTTTGAGCAAGAAATCGCAGAAGCGCTCGCCGCTACCGGTTCCTTCGAAAAGGAAGCCGCCCTCAAGCTTATCTCTGTGCCGCCTGACACCACGCACGGCAACTTTACCATTCCATGTTTTTCTTTGGCAAAGGTGATGCGTAAGGCTCCGAAGATGATTGCCGAAGACTTGGCCGCCCAGGTGAAACTCCCCGCCGGACTTTCAAAGGTGGAAGCCGTGAACGGCTATCTGAACTTCTTTATTGACCGTGGATTCCTCGCGAAGTCTACGCTCGAAGAAATCGCCGCGAAGGGTTTGGAATACGGACACGCCGCCCCGAATGGCAAGGTCGTTTGCATTGACTTTAGCTCCCCGAACATCGGTAAGGAACTCGCCTTCCACCACCTGCGCTCGACAATGATCGGAAACTCGCTTTCCCGCATTTACAAGGCTGCAGGCTACAAGGTGGAACGCATCAACCACCTCGGTGACTGGGGTACCGCTTTCGGCAAGCTCATCGTGATGTACCTCCGCGAAAAGCGCCCCACCGACGACGCCACACTCGACAGCCTGACCGTAAAGGAACTCAACATCCTTTACGCCGCCTTCTCCAAGGCCAGCAAGGAAGAGCCGGGTCTCGAAGACGAAGCACGCGCCGCATTCACCAAGCTCGAACAGGGCGACGAATTCTACCGCAAGCTTTGGACCGCCTTCCGCGCCGCAACGCTCAAGGAACTCATGCGCATCTACGACATGATGGGCGTGGGCTTTGACCACTACACCGGCGAATCCTTCTTTGAAGACAAGATTCCGGCCATCCTCGACGAACTCCGCGAAAAGAATTTGATGGTGAAGAGCCAGGATCTGGACGTGGTGATGCTCGACGAATTTGACCTGAACCCCTGCCTGATTCGCAAGAGCGACGGCTCTACGTTGTACGCTACCCGCGACCTCGCCGCCGCCTGCTACCGCAAGAAGGAATACAACTTTGACAAGTGCCTTTACGTGGTGGACCTCGGACAGGCGCTCCACTTCAAGCAGGTGTTCCACGTGCTCAAGAAGATGGGCCGCGAATGGTACAAGGACATGTACCACATTCCGTTCGGCGTGATTCTGCAATTGGTCGACGGCAAGTGGGAAAAGGGCAAGACCCGTACGGGTACCGCAAGCCTTCTGCGCGACGTGATCGAAGCCGCCCAGAAGAAGATTCTCGAATTCATCAACGAGAAGAATCCGGAACTCGAGAACAAGGAACTTATCGCCCGCCAGATCGGTATTTCCGCCCTCACCTTCAACGACCTGAAGAACAGCCGCTTGAAGGATGTGCGCTTTGACTGGGATGCCGTGATGAGCTTTGAAGGCGACACCGGTCCGTATGTGCAGAACGCCCACGTGCGTCTTTGCAGCATCATGCGCAAGGCCGGCTACACGGTGAACATCGCCGATGTGGATATGGCCCAGCTCAGCGACGATGCCGCTTACAACCTCATCAACATTCTGTCGAAGAAGGGCAAGAAGATTCTGGATGCTGTCGCTGGCGATGAACCGAGCGTTCTCGCCCAATATGCCCTGGAAATCGCAGAAGCCGCGCACAAGTTCATCCACGAAGACCGCGTGCTCGGTTCTGCCGAAGAAAAGTCCCGCCTGTTCTTGGTTCAGGCAACGCAGATTGTGCTCGAGAACGTGCTCGACCTGCTCGGACTCTTCCCGATCCGTCAGATGTAAGCCGCGCCTTCGGCGCGAGCTTCTCGCTACATAATACAGAAAGGGCTCCCGTTCGGGAGCCTTTCTTTGTTGAATGTCAACTAAAGATTAGTTACCGTTGATGCAACGGACGGAGTAGGCGTTGGTCTTGCTCGGCACCAGCTGGCGGACCATCTGGTCGCTCATGCGGCCCATTGCCCAAATCCAAATAGTTTCGTTACGGCCATTCTGTGCAGACCAGAAGCCGGCGTATTCACCCATGTCTTCGTAGCGGACGATAGACTTACCCACCATCTTGCGGTAACCCGAAGAGAAAATGGAGAAACCGTATTCGTCGGTACCGCCACCGCCCTGCCAACCGGTGGTAGCCTTCATCTTGTTTGCAAACTTTTCGCACTTGTCGACACCGTCATAGCACTTGGTGAGGCCAGTCAGCAAGTCCATCCATTCGCGGTCACGCGGCAGGTGCCAACCTTCGGGGCAAGCCTTACGGGCGCCTTCCAAGTCATACAGACGACCACCGCGGGCGCAGTAGTTTTCCTTGTCTTCGTAGCACCAGGAATGGCCTTCGACATTGTAGTTCACGTTCTGGGCGAACCATTCACGGCCTTCGACCTTGATGGTGCGGTAGACCTGGCCATCACGCGGGTCCTTGACCATGCCCGAAACGTCGCGGAGAGAAGCGCGGTGTTCCTGTTCGGCGCGGCGGTATTCCACCACCTTTTCGCGCTTGTACTTTTCGCGGGCTTCCAGGTTTGTCGCCCAGGCTTCTTGAGCCTTGGGGTTCGTGAACTTGATTCTCAGATCGCCCACGGCAAAGAGTTCATCGCCACAAGCGAGGTCAACGCCAGCAATGTTAATGACAAGCTGTTCTCCACCGAAATCGCGCGGCTTGTTGAAGAAAGAAATCCATGCTTCCATGGTTTCGTTACACTTGTTATAGAAGCCTTCCTTTTCAATCTTGTCAGCGGGAACGGTCATGTTACCGGCTACAGAAAAAGCGAACAAGCTGTCAGCAACCTTGAAAGAAACCGGCTGGACTTCTTTATAGTGCGTGTACTTACCGAAACGAATCTTGCCTTCGATCTTGGCAGCAGAATAATCACCTTCGCCTTCGGCATTATAAATAGCATCCCAGGACTTTTGCGGAACAGCAACGGCCTGGACAACAGCCATACCGAAAACAACGGCAATCATAGACTTGAAAGAGAATTTACGACTCATTTTTCCTTCTCGTATAAAGTTTCCGGTTTAAAGTTAGAATATTTTAGATTTTCGGAAGGAGAGCAAAGACTTAATCCCTGCGATTTTATAATTTTGGGCTATGGCTATTACTCGTTATATTTTGCAGATTCATTGCCCTGACCAAAAGGGCCTTATTGCCGGAACAACCCAGGTACTCGCCAAGGCGGGTGCAAACATTGTTGATTTACAGCAACATACGGCAAAAGATATCGAAACTTTCTTTCTACGTGCCGTTTTTGAAGCGGAATCCGAAAATATCGAAGAAGTCCGCAAGCACCTGGAGACCCTGGAAGGTCACCTCCACCTGAACTGGAAATTGTTCGATACCACCAAAATTGAACGCGTAGCCATCTTCGTCTCGAAGACGGACCACTGCCTTTACGACCTTTTGCTCAAGAGACGCGATGGAGACCTCCCCTGCGAGTTCAGTTGCATTGTGGGTAACCACCCCGACCTGGGCCCCGTGGGCGGAACCTTCGGTGTACCGTTCTACTATGTGCCGTCGAACCCGGACAAGAGCATTCCCGAGAACCGTTTCCGCGAAATTATCGCCGAAACCAACACCGACACGGTGGTTCTCGCCCGTTATATGCAAATTTTGAGCGAATCCTTTACAGAGGAATTCAAGTACCGCATTATCAATATCCACCACGGATTCTTGCCGGCATTCAAGGGCGCCAAGCCCTACCACCAGGCATGGCACAAGGGCGTGAAAATCATCGGTGCCACGGCCCACTTTGCCACCGAAGACCTGGACCAGGGTCCAATCATTTGCCAGGACATTCAACGCGTGCCCGAAACAGCAAGCATCGACGAACTGGTTGAACTGGGTAAGGATATCGAAAAGCGCACGCTTTCGGCAGCCCTCAAGCTTTGGCTGGAACACCGCGTATTCGTTTATGCGGGCCGTACCTTTATCCTCTAGAATTTTACAGGAGACAATATGTCCGAAGAACTGAACCAAAACGAAACCCCAGCCGAAGTCCCTGCTGAAGTCGCTCCGGTTGTTGAAACCGAAACTGCTCCGGCACCCGAAGCCGATATCGTTCCGCAGGAAGGCGCTGTAGAAGAAGCCATTGCAACACCAACCCAGCCCCAGGTGATTGTCCAGCGTGAACGCGGTTTCTCGCATTACGTCGGATTCGCTCTGCTGAGCGTCTTGTGCATTTGCTTCTACTTTATGCCGGGTATCGCAATCACTTTCGCCATCAGCTTGATTCCGGGCATTTCGCTCGGCGCCGTTGCCGCATGGACTTTCAGCGCTATCTTCAGCGTGATTGCCTGGGCAATTTTCAAGATGAAGATCAAGGGCTTCAAGAAGTCTTTCTATTTCTACATCGGACTTTGCGTGCTCATTTCAATCCTCTTGGTTGTCATTGAAATCCTTACAGAAGAAACGAACGTGTTTGCAAAGATCGTAAGTCTTCTGTGCGGGGCCGCATAACCATTCACTCTTATAGACCTTATTATGAATAACAAAGACCAATTTGTTCATTTTCTCGTTGAAGCCGGCGCCCTCAAGTTCGGCAACTTCGTGACCAAGAGCGGTCGCGAAACCCCGTACTTCATTAATACCGGAGAATTCCGTACCGGGCGCACGCTTTCCAAGCTCGCCGAATTTTACGCCGCTGCATTCATGAAGCATTTCGACGGCAAGGCCCAGAACCTTTACGGACCGGCCTACAAGGGCATTCCCCTGTGCGCCGCCACCGCCATGAAGCTTTCTGACGTGTACAGCCAAGACCTCACCTTTACCTACAACCGCAAAGAAGCAAAGGACCACGGTGAAGGCGGCATGCTCGTCGGTTACAAGTACGCCGAAAAGACGAACGTCGTGATTATCGAAGACGTGATTACGGCCGGTACCAGCGTGAACGAAACGATGCAGGCACTTTCGAAGATCGAAAATGCAAATGTCATCGGTCTCTTGATCTCGGTAGACCGCAAGGAAAAGCTCGACAACGGAAAGTCTGCACTCCAGACCGTGCAAGATGAATACGGCATCGAAGCCCACTCTATCGTAAACATCAACGACATCATCGCATTCCTCGAAAGCGAAGAAAATCGCAAGAAGATCAACGCTCCCGAAGGAATCCTCGACAAGGTGTACGCCTACCGCGAAAAGTGGGGCGCTCCGTAATCAGCAAGGATTAATGGCACGCCTTTGGGGAACATTGTTTGTGATGGCGGCGCTACTCTTCACGGGTTGCGCCGATTCTTACCAATGGTCCGCAAAGCACCCCGCTTACAAGCAAGCCCCCTACGGAGAGCTTACGATAGCGGGACTTCAGAAGGCGTTCGTCATTACCCGAACCAAGTGGTTTGCAAATCGTCTGGACTTTGGCGATAGCACGCAAATCAAGGCGACCGAGTTCTGCGCAAAGGCCATGGAACATGAATTCCGCGGCGGTTACAGCAAGCTCAGCGTGTTGCCCGATTCGCTTTTGGCAAACTTCCCCGAAGAAAGCCAAAAACTCGATGACAGAATCTTCATGAAAGGCAAGCTTCCAGAGCAAGGCGTAACAGTTATCGCCCCCGATGGAACCACGCCCCCGCAAATTCTGTTGATTCACGAAGTCATTATCGGCACCGACCTGAAGCGTGAGAACTTCTTTGATTACGCCCTGATTCATAACGAATTAGAAGACAAGCGTGACGTCAAGAATATCAGCGCCATTGTATCGTATACATTGTGGGACAATGTAAAACAACGTCCGTTGTTTAGCGCCGTCGACGAGATCCAGCACCCCGTTATCAAGCTGACCCTGAACGACCTTGAACAGTTGATGCGTTTGACAGTCCAGCAGATTCGCAAGAACATGTACACGGGGGCAGGCAAATGAAACACCTCTCCCTAGTCGCATTTGTCGCCGTCATTTTGACGCAGGCATTCTTGGCCGGAACCGCACACGCCAAGGACATATTCTTTGATTCCCACTGGACTCTTTGGCAAAACGCAGACATTCTGATTTGGACACCCGATAAAGACCCGGCAATCGACCCCAAGGAATTCTGCCTGTCGCTACGCCGCAACAATTCTGGCATTGGCGAACCCAAATGCAGACTTTACGGCGAATGGGAACGCGACACCGTCGCCATGCGTTACGCCACCTGGCTTTCTAACAATATCGAGCCCGGCCTCAACGCGCACCTTTTAAAGGCCCGTCACCCCGCCATGATGGCTAAGCTCCAGGCCCTCGAAGACAAAATCGTTTTGTTCATCGCAGACAAAGGCGACAATCTGCAGATTGCCATTTTCGACGAAACGACGCTTGAGCCAAGAACTGCTGGCACCGTCAAAAAGAACAACGACAAGATCGCCCTAGGCGACGACATTGCAAGCGCCTTCTTCGGTCGCAACACCAAGCGCCGCTTGACAAAAGAAGAACGACTCAAAATGGAATCGGAACCCGACGACCTATACAAGGAAACTCCGACGTTCCGTTCTTGGGCAGGCGTTTCGGCCGGCTATGCCCAGGCCCACATCCCGTTCACGCCTTACAGTTGGTACAAGCACAAAATCAGAAGCCGCGTTTCTAATTACCGCGCCACCCGCGACTCCGTAAGCCTCTGGAATTTCATGGACGATTCCACCCCGCTATTCACATTGTATGCAGGCGGAATCTGGTTTGGCTTTATCGGTGGCGAAATCTTTTACCGTTATTCAAACCACGACGTTAAAATCGACGACCGAGACGAAGTCTACGACGAACTGGACCACTGGAATTTCACCCAGCATGAAATCGGTCTGAACGTGATGTTTGCAAGATCCTACGCTCCCCTCAAATGGCTTGATTTGCACCTGTTCGCATTCCTTGGATTCCAATACAGTTTCTATTCCGAAGATATCGATGTCAAGGATTCCAAGAAAAAGCCCTCGAGGGAATACCAGACCCGCTTTAAGACCGAAGACCCCTACAAGGGAGCTCTCTTTGGATTTGGCACGCAATGCGTGTTCCTGCAGCACTACGGTTTGAGCGTACGTACGGGTATTTCAAGCCGCGGCAAGGATGTCTATGTGGAGCCTTCTCCCGATGCCGCCGCCGAGCCCACTACCATTGGGGCCACCACTGTTGACTGGTTTATCAGCGTTGGGTTGGAATACCACTGGACTCCATTCAAATAGAATTTTCTATCATTGCACTCCTTTGGAGTGCATTTAGTACGGCTCGGCCATGCCAAAGCAATAAATTGCTTTGCCGCGTCACTCGCCTTTTACTAAATTTGCGCTCACTATGAGTGAAGAAGTAAAAGAAGAAAAGAAAGAAGAGAAAGTTAATCCGTTTCTGACTCCCGTCAAGATTATCGAGCCCGAACACAAGCTACCCGACTACACTTTTGACATGCTGCCCGAAGAACAGAAAGCAATTTTGGCGCAGCACGGCTGGACCGACCTGATGCCGGTACAGCGCAAGACGATGCCTTACATGCTGGCCGCCCGCGATATGCTGGTGCAATCCAAGACCGGTTCGGGAAAGACCGGCGCCTACGTTCTTCCGCTTTTGCAGGTGATTGTTCGCGACCACGTTTTCCCGCAGGCACTTATCCTGGTGCCGACCCGCGAACTCTGCTTGCAGGTGCAAGACGAAATTGAAAAGCTCTCTGCCGGAACGGGCATTCGCTCGGTCGCTATTTTCGGCGGTGTAAGCTATGAGCCCCAGCTCAAGGCACTCCGCGCCGGCGTGCATATCATTGTGGCAACCCCCGGTCGCCTGATGGACCATGTGCAGCGCGGCAACGTGGACTTCCTCGACATCCGCGACTTGATTCTGGACGAAGCCGACGAAATGCTCTCGATGGGTTTCTACCCCGACATGCAGAAGATCCGCAAGTACCTGCCCAAGGCAATTGCTTGCACCATGTTCAGCGCCACCATTCCGCAGACGGTGAAGAGCCTCGCCCGCGAATTCCAGCGTCCGAGTGCCGAATTCCTTTCGCTCAGCTACGACAAGGTAATCGCCAACAACCTGGAGCACCGCTGGTATCCCTGCGACGTAATGGACAAGGATTCCATGACCATCAAGGTGCTGGAATACTACAATCCTGAAAGCTGCATGATTTTCTGCAACAAGAAGAGCGACGTGAGCTACCTGGAACAGGTGCTTTCGGGCTACGGATTCAACGTAGGCGCTCTGAGTGGCGATGTCGCCCAGAATATGCGCGAAAAGACCTTGAACGCTTTCCGCGACAAGAAACTCCGCATTCTCATTTGTACGGACGTGGCAGCCCGCGGTATTGACGTGGACCACGTGACACATGTGATCGTGTACGACCACCCCGATGACCACGAAGTGTATGTGCACCGTAGCGGACGTACCGCCCGTGCGGGCCGCAGCGGACTTTGCATTTCGCTGATTACGCCGGTCGAAGAAATCGACATGAAGCAGACTGCTGCCGACTTCGGCATCAACTTCATCAAGATGGAAGTTCCGACAAACGAAGAAATTGCGAAGAAAGTAAGCGAACGCGTGCGCGCCAAGCTCGAACAGGAAAAGAACCACTTTGGAGGCCAAAAGGCCCGCGAACGCATCAGCCGCGTTATCCCGCTGGTAAAGGAACTCGCAAACGGTACCGAAGAAGACCAGATGCTGCTCGCCTACCTGGTTGACCGCTATGCGTGGAAGAAAAATTAATTAGAAGGCAATAAAAATGGCCAAAATTAAAATCAAATCCGCAAAAGAAATCGAACTGATCCGCGACGCAGGTGCCCTCGCCGCAGAAACACTCATTCGCGCAGGCGAAATGTGCAAACCGGGCGTATCCACTCTGGAAATTGATGAATTCATCGGCGACTATACCCGCAAGAACAAGGGTATTTCTGCCTGCATGGGCTATCACGGTTATCCGCGTTATGCCTGCATTAGCATTAACGAAGTCGTGTGCCACGGTATTCCGAGCGCAAACACCATCCTGAAAGACGGCGATATCGTGAACATCGACATCACGACGATTCTTTCGGGCTACCACGGCGACACATCTGCCATGTTCTGCGTGGGTCGCGTGAGCAACATCGCCCAGGAACTGGTGGACACCGCCAAGTTCTGCATGGAAGAAGGCATTCGCGTTGCCGGCGAAGACGGCGCCCGCTACTACGATATCGGAAACATCATTCAGGATGTCGCCGAAGAACACGACTTTAGCGTAGTGGAAGACTACTGCGGTCACGGCATCGGTCGTGGATTCCACGAAGAACCGACCCTTTACCACTTCCGCAACAACGTTCTGAAGCAGTTCATCGAAGTCGGTCACGTGTTCACCATCGAACCCATGATTAACGTGGGTCGTCCGGGCACCAAGACTCTCAGCGACGGCTGGACTGCAGTGACCCGTGACGGTTCTTTGAGCGCCCAGTGGGAACACACCGTGGCCCGTACCAAGAACGGCATCGAAATCCTGACGCTCCCCCGCTAACCCATGTCGATACTCGGGAACTTACGCAACAAGGCGGTGGAAGCCTTTGTCAAGAACCACGAACTGGTCAAGCGCTTTGGCGATGTCCAGTCCGTGTCTATTGATTCGGACAACGGCACCGCCGACGTGAGTGTTCTTTTGCACGGCGAAATTTTCCCGATCAAGTTTCGCGGATACTATTATTTTGACGATACCGACACAGGCACCGATATCGTCGTCCGCAAAATCACCTGCGAACGCCAGTGGATTGACCAGGCACTTTCGTACTGGCTCGAAGGCAAGACCCTCCGCTACAACCTCCCCGGACTCGCCGGCGGCCTCGCCAAGATTATCTTCTAAAATCGCATATTCCTCATTTCACATTTAATAATGTATATTAGTCTCGTAAGGAGACTTTTATGAGCGATTGTACCGACGAAAAGATGGAAAAAATCAAGGAAAAGCTGAGCGCCTTGTTGTTCGAGCTGATTACCGATATTCCAGAATCCCTGCACTCCCCCACTGAAAATTCTGACGAAAAAATCAAGAAACTGATCCGCCAGGCCGCCGTCAAGGCATCCCTGGTGAGCGCCACCCTTTCGGTTCCGGCCGGTGTCACGGGCGTTTTGACCTCCATTCCGGACATTGCCGCCATCTGGCGCATTCAGGCCCAGCTGGTGTCTGACATTGCCGCAACTTACGGAAAATTCGCCCAACTGAGCCGCGAAGCCATGGTCTGGTGCCTGTTCCGCCACAGCGCCGCCCAACTTGTCCGCGACATTGCCGTACGCACCGGCAGCCGAATTGTGGTCCAGAAGGTCTCTTTTGCCGTCCTCGAGAAGCTTCTCAAGAAAATCGGCGTCAAGGTCTCTACCAAATTCCTGGGCAGAGCCGCCCTCCGAGCCATTCCGGCCATCGGGGCTCTCGGAAACGGAGCCTATTCCTTCTACGACACCACCGAAGTCGGTAAAACGGCCGCAAGCTATTTCAAGGCTCTGGCCGACAATCCCGACGATTCCCTTGCCGAAGAAGCAGACGTAATCGTCGAAAATGCCGAAAATCAGGTTTAAAAGCCAATCTCAAGCCTATTCCCATAATCAAGCCCTTGAAAGGGGGCTTTTTTTTTCTATCTTTGGGCGCAACTCAAACAAACATCAACTCCATTTGTGGAATAAAATATGAAAAACATTGAAAAGCACAGAAATATTGGTATTTCTGCCCACATCGACTCCGGTAAGACCACCCTTACCGAACGTATCCTCTACTTCACAAAGCGTATCCACGCTATCCACGAAGTTCGTGGTAAAGACGGCGTCGGTGCCACGATGGACTCCATGGAACTTGAACGCGAACGCGGCATCACGATTCAGTCCGCTGCTACGTTTGCAAACTGGACCCACACCAAGTCTGGCGAAGCCGACTCCATCAACATCATCGATACCCCGGGGCACGTGGACTTCACGATCGAAGTGGAACGTTCTCTCCGCGTGCTCGACGGTGCTATCCTCGTGCTCACCGGCGTGGAAGGTGTTCAGTCCCAGTCTATTACCGTTGACCGCCAGATGAAGCGCTACCATGTGCCGCGCGTCGTGTTCGTGAACAAGTGCGACCGCTCCGGTGCAAACCCGCTCCGCGTGGCTGTCATGCTCAAGGAAAAGCTCAACCACAAGCCCTG
Organism: uncultured Fibrobacter sp.; assembly: GCF_900316465.1. NCBI lineage: Bacteria > Pseudomonadati > Fibrobacterota > Fibrobacteria > Fibrobacterales > Fibrobacteraceae > Fibrobacter > uncultured Fibrobacter sp. The sequence continues at coordinate 14,791 of NZ_ONDD01000007.1, forward strand.
CGTCATGCAGATTCCTATCGGTCTCGAAGACCAACTGAAGGGCGTGGTCGACCTCGTCGAAATGAAGGCCTACTACTTCGAAGGCGCTAACGGCGACGACATGATCGAAAAGGAAATCCCGGCCGAACTCGTTGACCAGGCCAACGAATACCGTGAAAAGCTGATCGACTGCTGCGCAGACTACAGCGACGAAATCATGGAAAAGGCTATGGAAGGCCAGTATGGCGTCGACGAAATCGACAAGAACCTCATCAAGGCCACCATCCGTAAGGCTACCATCAGCCTCGAAGTGACCCCGGTGTTCATGGGTTCCGCTCACAAAAACGTTGGTGTCCAGAAGCTCCTCGACGGCGTTATCGACTACCTCCCGAACCCGACCGAAGTTGAAAACAAGGCTCTCGACCTCGACAACAACGAAGCCGAAGTCGTGCTGAAGTCCGAAGACAACGCACCGCTCGTCTGCTACGCATTCAAGCTCGTGAACGACCGCTATGGCCAGCTCACCTACATCCGTATTTACCAGGGTACCCTCAAGAAGGGCGACATGATCACCAACATGGCCACCGGCAAGAAGGTGTCCGTGGGCCGTCTCGTGCGTATGCACGCTGACGAAATGGTGGATATCACCGAAGCCGGTGCAGGCGACATCGTTGCTCTGTTCGGTATCGACTGCGCTTCCGGTACGACCTTCACCGACGGCAAGAACCACTACAACATGACTTCTATGCACGTGCCGAATCCGGTGATCGAACTCGTGATCGAAGCCAAGAACCGCGACGACCTGGACAACATGTCCAAGGCTCTGAACCGCTTCACCAAGGAAGACCCGACGTTCCAGGTGGAAGTCGACAAGGAATCCGGCCAGACCATCATCAAGGGTATGGGCGAACTTCACCTCGACGTTTACATCGAACGTATGCGCCGCGAATACAAGTGCGACGTGACGACCGGTGCTCCGCAGGTGGCTTACCGCGAAACCATTACCCGTCCGGCCAAGTTCGACTACACCCACAAGAAGCAGACCGGTGGTTCTGGTCAGTACGCTAAGGTTGTCGGCGAAATGCGTCCGATGGCTGTCGAAGGCGACCAGGAAAAGGTTTACAACTTCGTGAACTCCGTCGTGGGTGGCCGTATTCCGAAGGAATACATCCCGTCTTGCGACAAGGGTTTCCAGAGCTGCATGGAAGCCGGTTCCTTGATCGGCTTCCCGGTTGTGGGTATCGAAATGGAAGTCCAGGATGGTGCATACCACCCGGTCGACTCTTCTGATATGGCGTTCCAGGTTGCAGCCCGTATGGCCTTCCGCGAAGCTTTCGAAAAGGCTGGCGCTCAGATCCTCGAACCGATCATGAAGGTCGAAATCCAGACTCCGACCGAATTCCAGGGTTCTGTTGTTGGTAACGTTTCCCAGCGTCGTGGTACCATCACTGGTACGAGCGAAGAACTCGGCATGACCACCATCACTGCCGAAGTTCCGCTTTCCGAAATGTTCGGTTACGCTACCGACCTTCGTTCTATGACCCAGGGTAAGGCTGAATTCACCATGGAATTCTGCAAGTACCTCCCGGTTCCGAAGAACATCCAGGAAGAACTCATCAAGAAGTACGGCGACAAGGCCAAGGCTCGTGCCTAACAGACCGCACGGCTCTATCGCATTCATAAAAATGTGATATCGCCTTGCTCTCGCCACCACGACTCGTTAATACAAGTCGCTTGTGGCTCACAAAAAAGCTAAAGCCAAGCTTCTTAGAAGTTTAAAATCCTCGGTGCAACGCACCGGGGATTTTTTTTGTTTGAATAAAAACTTTCTATGAGCCACAAAAAGTCCCGCAGAAGGGAGACCTCTGCGGGACAAGTGGAATTAGAAGAAAACAAGCGTGCTTCCGGTCTATTCTACCCCGTGATTTGCTCCAGCATCCCTTCGCTAAATCAGAATGGACTGGAAGCACATTACTTAATATACCATCGGGATCAGGAATGCGAAAATATTTTTTCAACTTTCGTATTCCAACATGGAATGCTCCAAATTAGAACGACCTGGATGCAGCCTTCGCTTGTTTCCACATTTCTTGCAGGCCTTCGAGGCCAACGTCCTTCATTTCCTTGCCTTGGTCGCGGGCCATCTGTTCTACCACGCGGAAGCGGCGTTCAAATTTCGAATTCGCACGTTCCAGCGCCAAGGCCGCATTGAAGCCACAGTGGCGCGCCACATTCACCAAGCTGAACATGATATCGCCGAATTCATCTTCCATGCGTTCCACATTGCGATTTTCCGGCGAAGCCGCTTGCATTTCGGCACGGAATTCACTAAATTCTTCCACAGCCTTGTTAAAGACAGGTTCAGCCTCGGTCCAGTCAAAGCTCACTTTGGCGGCACGGCGCTGAAGCTCTTGAGCACGGGCAAGCGTCGGCAAGCTTTTGCTTACTTTGTCCATAGCGGACTTGCCTTGCATTTTTAGATTATTCGTTTCTTGCGCCTTGATGCGTTCCCATTGGCGAACTACGCCTTTCGAATCATCAACCTTTGCATCGCCAAAAACGTGCGGATGGCGTCGGATCATTTTTTCGCAGATTCCCTGCACCACGTCGTCGATTGAAAAATCGCCGTTCTCTTTAGCAACCTGGGAATGGAACACCACCTGGAACAAGACGTCGCCTAATTCTTCGGCCATGTGAGCCTTGTCATTTGCCTGGGCGGCATCAATGTATTCGTGGGATTCTTCGACTAAATACGGGAGCAACGACTGGTGCGTCTGTTGCTTGTCCCAAGGGCAGCCTTCCGGGGAGCGGAGGGTCGCCATAATTTTCACCAAGTCATCAAAGGAATATTTCATGACAGACAAAGATAGAAAGTACGAAACACTTGAACCGAAACAATTCCCGCTTTCCCTCAGGGAATCTCCATTAGCGCCACCGTTACTATACGTTCGCGGTAACTTGCCTGCAAGCGATTGCATCGGGATAGCCATGGTAGGCACACGCCGCCCCACCAGTTCCGCCCGCGAGCTTTGTCGACGCTTGGTGAAGTCGTTGCAAGGGACTCAAGCCGTCGTTGTTTCTGGGCTTGCGCAAGGCATCGATTATTATTGCCACGAAGCGGCGCTTGATTTTGGGATTCCAACGATTGCTGTTATTGCGCAGGGACTGGGCGTTCCTATTCCAGGAGACCGAGCGACACTCGCCCGCCGCATTATTGATGCCGGTGGGTGCATTATGACCGAATACGAAGAAGACTTTCCCTCTTTCAAAGGAAACTTTCCTGCACGCAACAGGATTATCAGCGGTCTCAGCCGCGCCACAGTTTTAGTACAAAGTAAAGCTAAAGGCGGTGCACTCATTACCGCCGACTATTGCCTGCAAGAAAACAAGCTATTGATAGCCGTTCCCGGGGACTTCGATAGCGAAGCTGCCGCCGGGCCAAACAAGTACTTGGATCAAGGAAAGGCCAAACCTGTCTTTGTACCCGAAAGCCTACGAGTAGTCGCGGGACTCCCCAAGACTCAAACGGAAACTCATGAAAACGCGGCCGTCAGCCTAAAGCAAATCGAAGCAATCGGTTGCAATCTTTCTCTCGAAGCCCTTGCGCTATTTAAGCAATTCAATGGTTTCAAGAAGACTTTTCAGGAGTTGCAGAACGAATGTAACCTCAAGTCCAACAATATTTTAGCTATATTAACAGAGTTAGAACTTTCGGGTCTAGTCCATTCACCGGACAACTTCCAGTTCTACTTTAATGGAGCAACTTGACGTGAAAAAGCGTTTTTTCTGGATAATCCTGTTTACGATTGTCGCAACATTTGCGATTGTCATTTCGCAGTTGATGTTCGGAAAAAACAGCTTGAAGCAGCAGCAAAAAATCACGCAGGACATCGCCAAGTACGAAGCGCAGATCGATTCCCTGCAGCACGCCATTGACTCTTGCAACATTGAGATTGAACGCCTCAAGAAAGATTCCCTGTACAAAGAGAACCTGTTACGCACGCGTTATGGCATGAGTCGCAAAGGCGAGCGCGTATTCCAGATGGTGAAATAATCTCACGCCATCTTGGAGGCGTCGGTACTCTTCATGGCATCCATCGAAACCTTGCCCGCAAAGAAGCTGTAAGCTGCCGGCACAATAAAGAGCGTCATAAACGTCGCAAACGTAAGACCGCCTGCGATGGCGACACCCATCGCGATACGGCTCGGGGTGCCCGTGAGAATCAAGGGCACAGCGCCCAATACCGTCGAAAGGCTCGTCATGAGGATTGGGCGGAAGCGGCGTTCCGCCGCTAACCGAGCCGCCTCAAGCTTGTTACAGCCCGTATTCGCCGCAATCTGGTTTGCAAATTCCACAATCAGAATGCCGTTCTTCGTCACAAGCGCAATCAAAAGAATCAGCGCAATCTCGCTAAAAATATTGAGCGTCTGGCCCGTAATGAACAAGCAAGCGAGCGCACCCGCCAAAGCAAGCGGCACCGTAAAGAAGATGACAAACGGAGCGCGGAAACTTTCGAACTGGCCCGCAAGCACCAAGAACACCAGCGCAAGCGCCAAGAGGAACACGATATAGAGGCCGCTGGAACTTTCTTCGAATTCCTTCGACGAACCACTCAAAGCCGTACTCACGTTCGGGTAATCCTTCAGCAAGTGCTTTGCGATACGGCGCATCTCTTCCACGCCGTCGCCAATCGTCTTGCCCGGCACAAGGCCCGCCTGAATAGTCGCTGCGCTAAAGCGATTGAATCTCGGGAGCGACGGCGATGCGGACTGTTCGCTAAAGGTGATAAAGTTTTCAACGCTCACCAGTTCGCCCTTGCCATTCTTCACCGAAAGCATTGCAATGTTTTCGGGCATGCTACGGTACTGATAACCCACCGCACCGATAATGTCATACTGGCGACCATCCTTGTAGAATTCGCCGTAGCTTTGGTCGCTAATGGCAAGTTGCACCGCCTGCGCAATATCGTTCACCGACACGCCTTCTTCGTTGGCCTTGTCGCGCAAAATTTCAATATGAAGTTCCGGCTTGGTAAAGCGCAGGTTCGTATTCACCACGCTGAAGACAGGACTATGGCTCGCTTCTTCTTCGAACTTGGGAACAAGCGTACGCAATATTTCGATATTCGGGGCCTGCAACACGAACTGCACCGGAAGGCCACCGCGTTGCGTACTGATACTCTGCGGTTCAAACACCATCACGCGCAAGTCCGGGTATTCGTTACCGAGCAGCTGGATTTCGCGAGCAATCACGCTCTGCGGGCGACGCGCCTTTTTGTTGTCATTCAAGGTCAAGCGCATTCTTGAATTACCCGCATTCCATGCACCCGCCTGGAATTCAGTGTATTCGTTGCTATCTAGCAGGGCAATCACTTCTTCGGCAAAGGCATCGGCCATGCGCTTGGTTCGCGTCAGCGTCACGCCTTCTGGCATATTCAAGTTCACCATGACGGCATTCGAGTCTTCAGTCGGAGCCATTTCGCTACTCATGTTATTGAAGCAGAAATAGGCCGCCACCAAAAGGCCCGCCACAATCGGGAACAAGAGCAAACGCATTCTGAGGAAGCCCCCGAGAAGCACCGAATAGATTCGGTTCATTCCGTCAAAGAACGGTTCCGTCACACGGAAGAACCATCCCTGCTTCTGCTTTTTCAAGAACTTGGAACAAAGCATCGGCGAAAGCGTCAGAGCGCACAACGTCGAGAGGAATACCGTACCAATCATCACCGCCACGAATTCGCGGAACAAGAGACCCGTCGTACCGCCCAGCGCAAGCACCGGTACAAACACGGCCATCAGCACCACAGAGGTCGCAATCACGGCAAAGAAGATTTCATTCGTACCCGCCACAGCTGCCTGCTTAGGAGTCATTCCCTTTTCAATCTTGTGGTAAATATTTTCCACAATCACAATGGCATCATCCACCACAAGTCCAATGGCGAGCACCATGGCAAGCAAGGTCAGCACGTTGATCGAGAAGCCACACAAGTAAAGCACAAAGAAGCTACCGATTACAGAAACCGGCACCACCACCATCGGGATAAGCGTTGTGCGGCCTTCGCGGAGGAAGGCAAAGATAATCGCAATCACCAACAGGAATGCAATGAAAATCGTCTCCACCACTTCTTTAATAGAAGCACGGATGTTGATAGAAGTATCGCGACCATAAAGAAGATCAACGCCTTCGGGAATTTCGCGGCGAATGTCTTCGACTCGCTTGTAAAATTCATCGGCAATTTCCACGTGATTCGACCCGGGCTGCGCCATCAACGCAAGCGTAATGGAATTCTTGCCGTTGCGCCTAAAGCCAGTACGAGTATCCTTCGGTTCGTAGTGAATGTCAGCCACATCGGAAATGCGAATCACGGTGCCGTCAGCAGCCGTCTTGATAGCGATGTTTTCAAAAGCCTTCGGATCAAGGATACGACCGAGCGTGCGGATCGAAAGCGTGGTTTCGCTACCTTCGATAGAGCCCGAAGGCAGTTCCAAGTTCCCCTTCTTGAGAGCCGCCGACATCTCGGCGCCAGAAACGCCCAAAGCCTGCAAGCGCACCGGATCAATCCACAAACGAACCGTCGGACGTTTCTCGCCCCAGATTGCAATTTCGGAGACGCCATTGATGGTCTGCAAGCGTTCCTTCACAAAGTTGTTCGCCAGTTCCGAAACTTCCATCGGATCGAGCTTGTCACTCACAAGGCTCACCATCAAAATCGGGTCGTTATCGCTGTCAGACTTGTAGACGGTCGGTTCATCGACATCATCCGGCAACCGACGGCGCACGCGGCTCACGCGGTCGCGGATTTCGTTGGCGGCCGCTTCCAGGTCCATCCCGGTTTCAAATTCAATATTGATGAAGGAGAATCCATCGCGACTGGTAGAGGTCAGAGCCTTAATGCCAGAAGCACTGTTGATGGATGCTTCCAATATTTCGGTGACTTCGGCTTCGACCACGGCAGCGTTTGCGCCCGGGTAAGAAGTACGCACCTGAATGAGCGGGTAGTCTACGTTCGGGTATTCACGCACGCCCAAGTTAGAAGCACCGAAGGCGCCAAGCAAAATAATCACGAGCGCCATCACGGTCATAAGGACCGGGCGACGTACGGAAAGGTTCGCGACACTCATCGTTCACCTACTCCACTTCGTAATCGGTGTTATGACGGATTTCGCGGATACGGACGGAAGCCCCTTCGCGAAGGCTAATCAAGCCAGAGGTGATTACCGTATCGCCTTCATCGAGACCACCGGTGACATCGACTGCAATCGGAGTGCGGAGGCCAGTTTCGACATGCTTGATTTTGGCCTTACCGCCAGTCGCTACAAATACGTAGGCGCCATCTTTATCGAGAGTAAATGCTTCTGCCGGAATCGGGATGCTTTTGGCCATGCCCGCCTGCATCGTAACATTCACCTTGGCGTAAGAGCCTGCCAAAAGTTCATTGCCGGCATTTTCGACTTCGACAAGCACCTGACGCGTGCGGCTGCTTTCAGAGAGCGCAGCTTCCAACGCCTTCACCTTGCCGGACTTTGCCACATTGCGTTCTTCGTCCTTCACATCTACGGCATCGCCCACTTTAAGCGTCGAGGCGTAGCGCTGCGGGAGAGCAAATTTTGCCTTGAGTTTTTTCACTTCGCTAAGAGAAGCAATCGACGTACCCGTCGTAAGCCAAGCGCCCACGGACACATTCACAAAGCCGAGCTTGCCTGCAAACGGGGCACGCACTTCGGTCTTTGCAATTTGGGCCTTGATGAGTTCTACAGAAGCCTCGGCAGACTTGAGCGAAGCTTCGGCAGATTCCATGTCAGCCTTGGTGGCTCCGTCTTTTTCGAAAAGCGTCTTGACGCGATCAAACTTTTGCTGAGCAAGCTGTTGATTCGATTCCGCCTGCTTGAGTTGCGCACGGAGTTCGGAATCGTCAATTTTAGCGAGGAGCGCACCCTTTTGAACTTGGGCGCCATCTTTTGCATAAAGGTTCGTGAGTCTGCCCGACGCGGCCGCCGTCAGCTGCACATTGTTCAGCGGTTCAAGCGTCGCCATTGCGGAAAAAACTTTGCCCGCTTCATGGGCTTCGGCAATATAGCCTTCTACTGCGATTTCGCGAGCAGGCCTGCCACCCGGACCACCGGGACCGCCCTTGCCTGCAGCACCCTTACCAGGGGCCCCTGCACCGGGAGCGGAATCATTACCGCCACAGGCAATCAAGTACAAGGAAATAAACAACAAAACAAAAAACTTCATATAATTTAGATGCTTTTCAAAACCTTTTGGTTGCCAAATATACCTATTTTACTTTATATATTCACATTTACCACTTTCATGTACAAGCTCAATTTACAAATTCAAACGGCATTTTCAATATAGAATATGGAATAGACTGGATTTGAGTTACACCAAAGCCCCAGCCCTGAACACCATCATTGTCACTATCAAGCACAACCTTCAGTTTCGTAGACTTTACCTTTAATTTCTTTCCTGCAAGCGAATCAGCTACATATTTCCCAAGCAAAGATTCATTCGCATCATAAAGAGATATCGTATCCCCTGTCCCAACAAAGGTACTTTCGGCAAAAGTAACATAGTTGGCAGAATTCCCATCAAATAGATATTCACACACATAACGACTTTGGGGCAAATAGTTATGCTCCGTTTGACATTGAGATTTTTTGAGTTCAAAATCAGACACTAAAGAAGCGATTTGAGCAGTCCCCGTTTCATTATTTTCATAGCTAATTCGTGTTCCACGAATTACAACCTGCCAAACACCATTCTCTGGATTTTCCACATCGACAACTTCGACATTGTTCAAATGGTCAAAACATAATGAATCTAACAAATTCGAGGAACTGCAATTGTTGTAGGCATCACGAACATCCTGCATCCTTATTTTCTCAAGACCAGATGAAAAATCATCAATAAAATTTCCATTTATATCAATGAAATCCGTCGGCAGCGGGTCCAGTCTCCACGGATAATAATATCTTCCAGATGGACTGATAAGATACATATCCAAATCGTTCATTAATTTTGAATCTAAAAAATTATGTTCATTGGTAACAACTTTATAAATTCCAGGCGCATCATCCCAAACAAGGGTAGCCCTCATTTTTTCAGGACTTCCATTCACATAAACATTCCATCTTTTTTCCATTCCATTGGCAATTTCAAATTCCTTAAATCGGGGAAACTCCTTTGTCTTTGCTTTATAATTTTCAATGGTATTCAAAGTTGCTGCGGCATCAATCTTTCCCCAACCAGTTGCAAAGTCGGGGCCTTTACCATAGGGCGTAAAATAACCACTATTATTATGATGCGCAAACGTAATATCAGGATTCCATTCGAAATGGGCGTTCTCGGAATCCTCCATATCAATTGCAGAATGAATGATGAGTGACTTGACCGTAGAATTTCGCATAGACATTTTATCCAAGGGTTCGCCCGTGCACTTTTTGAATTTTTGATACATCAAGGCCGCCAAACCCGACACCTGGGGTGCCGACTCAGAAGTGCCACCATCACTTAAATACGCATACCCACAACTATCCCCCTGACATGAATATGGAGTAACAATTCCTTTTACAAGACCAAAATCAAGGCGTATAAAGTACGCCGCAAGGGTATCTGGCAACTGATTCAAACTCACACGAGTTGTTGCAAAATTCGTATCCACATTCCAAATCGTATTAATAAATTCAAACCAAGAATTTCCTCCTTGAGGATTATAAAACGAGGATTCATGGGTTCCAAAGAAGACACTTCCATACATTATATTATCTAATACGGATCCTTTCGCAAGTTTCATCCGAATTTCCAATTCATCCGTTGACAAAATATTTATCCGATTATCAAATTTCCACCCATTATATAGAGCTACAAAATTAGGTTCATTAACGCCTAACTGAAATAAGCTGTCATTATTCACATTTGGATTGACAATTGAACCACGATACGAAGAATAAAGATTTGCAGAATCAAGGCTTAATCGATTACTGCTAAAATCTAGCACCATATACGGCAAAGTCTCTCCTGCACGGAATAATTTTACATAATCAATTAGAATTTCAAACGGATTCTCTTGATTAACGAGTATTTCACTTGTCGCTCCAGGAGCCATCACATCCGGTTTTATTCGACCATCCCAAGTGGGTCCCATACTTGATGAATAAAACCGAACACCCTCTTTACTGGTAATATTTCCAACAGTAATCGCATTCTTTGAATTTGCCAACACAGAGTGGAACCCTTTTTGCACATCTTGAAAAGGTTTCCCTTCAAGTCCACCACTATTTGCAGCGGCATATATAACCGTTTTCGTAAGCGAATCCCCTTCAACACAACTAGAAGATTGATGATTTACATTACACCCTTTTTTCCAATTATCAAAAATAGCCTTATCAATTGTGTAAGCATCATTTCTATAAACACCGTTTATTTTTGTAGCATCCATATGCGAATGATTTACAACATGCCCTATTTGCCAATAAGGATTCGTTTTCCCTGAAAAAAAATGGACTTTCGGGGCAATTCCCCGATAAACACGATTCCTAGAATTCGTCCCATTACCACCAATAATCCCTGCCACACCCGTTCCATGCCACTCAACATCTTCTTTTATTTCATTTATTACAGAGTCAAAAGCCATATATCCAAAGTATTCATCTTCTCTAATAAATCTTTTTTTCATAATTCCGCTAGAATCCATTTCCTGAAAGTCTGGATGACTAAAATCAATACCTGTATCATAAACCCCTACAACAATCCCCTCGCCCGTATAATCTACGCCATTAAGCCATTTTGTGGAATCATTCATCGCAGATAAAAATGCTGCAGTGTTTTGAATGTCTGATAAATTTATCGCAAACTTTGAGTTATCATTCAAAGGAACGCCCTCGTACTGTTGCAAAACAAAATAAACATCACTATTTTTTTCGATACACTGAATTGAATCTATTAGCATTTTAACAAGTACATCATTTCTTGCATACTCAACATTCTCGCCCCCGCAAGTTTGCACAAATCCAATACAATTTGCAAAATCTACATCAGGCCAACACCCTACAATCAAAGGCAAGGTATCACTCATAGAATGTTCTGACACATTCAAAGACAAACGTGTCGTATCATTTACAGGTATCGCATTATAAAATCCATACAAAACACTATCCAAATACGCCTTGCGAACATCTGAATCCGATTTAAAAAGAATCAAGTCCTTGCCAAGATGTCGCCCCACTTCATATCTTACTATTCCGCTCTGGTCCAAAATTTCACGTTCCTTCAAAGAAAGCGGAACATCCTTGAATAACCAAAACCGCCCTGCAGGTACAATTTCCGAAGCATCTCCAGAATACCGTTCAACAACCATATTGACGCCTCTTTCGCTCCACAAAACGACATCCGCATTGACCTTCCCATTCAGCGGGTCATAGCCCCACATTAAATTATGGTAATCATCGTAAACCGGCATAAAGTAATTACGTTCAACCACATTCTCGTTATGCTGATAAGACCAATCCTGACTAGAATTCAATTCAACCAAATATTCATCTCTATATATTCGGAAATGAATCTCTACAGAATCCCCCGAATATAGCATTGCGTTCACTTTTAGTTTTACAATGGAAGTTTCGTCTAACGAAGTAACACTTGCAACAACAGGATAAAGCCATGTTGAGTAATCAACAGTTGCAGAAAGCAATTCTCCCTTTGCATAATAACGAATTTCGGGATTAAATATGATATCAGACGACGTATTTTTTAAGGTTAATCGATATTCTATCCAATTCCACTCTGTACGATAACGTTCACTCATCAGTTGAACTGATGGAATAGTGGCAAAAGCAATTTTTGTACAAAACAAAAAGAAGAATACAATATATTTACGTTTTTTCAAAACATACCTTTTTATTCAACGTTTTTTTCATCTTTTACACAACGAACTGCGTAATACTCTTTCTTAGATGCATTAATCAAATCTCTCACTTCAGATTCTAATACCACGCGATATCCATAATTATCAACAATTCCATATGCAAAATTTTCTTCCTCAGCAAGCCAAAAAACAGTTTCCTTTATTCGCAATTGTTCTTCACAAAACACATCATCACAAATCTCATTTTCTTCAAAAAAAACATCATCACAAGCCCAAAACATGTCTATAGAAGTTCGCGCAGGAATCAACTTACGATAATCACTGTATGTAGGAAGACGCCATCCTTCTGGACAAACTCCCCGAATATTTCCCTTACTATCGCATTTTACCCATTCATCTGCTGTTTCATAATAACCGCATCCCCTCGTTTTATCCGAAAAAATGGCTGCACTATCCATCATCGCGGACCATAGATAAAGTCGTCCATACTCGTCACATCCTGTTGACCAATTACCAAGGCACCGACTCGAAGAATCCAAGTCTGCGGTCGGTTGCAGATAAGCATAGTTCAAATTTTTTGCCATCCAAGTAACTTCACCACCTATAGTCACAGTTCTATATGTTTGCCCATCCCGTTCGTCAACCATTTCATCACAAACGATTGTAATTCTAGACGAGGAAGACGAGCTATATAAATAGCAGGCAGGTCCGGTACAACTTTGCGGCATCGAAGAAGAGCTCCATTCCATATCCTCACTGGACGAAGTAATCAAGGAAAATGATGAAGATTCCACTGCCAACGAAGATAGTTGCAAACCTGAGGACGATTCCTCTATAACAACCTCGGAACTCGAAGAAGCAACAGGTTCGGCAGAATCCGAAGACTCCACGAACGGATTAATTTCTGGACTGCTGGAATACGAAACATCGCCGGGGCTTGGTTTAGCCTCGTTCACGGACTCGTTGCCGCATCCGGCAAGAAGAAGCAATATTGCAAAGAGCAACCGTATCATTTCTACTTCACCTTGTTTATGCTCAGCAACTTTATTCCACCATATTCAACGTTATGATCCTGCTTGTAAATAACATATACAGGCTCCTTACTATTGGAAGCAGACAAAGCAAGGGATCCTGCAAGAGTCAAAGACAACGGACTTGCATTAAATTCATCCTCTATCAAGAATAATTTCAAATAGGGGCTGTATGTTGCACTACCTGGATAAGTATAAGTTCTCAACGCACTCGATAACAAATCATTACAAGTTGTATCCGTCCCTAGATTAAAGAACATTACGTTTTTTCCATTACTCACATCAAAGCCCAAACCGCAAACATAACCTATTTGCGCACACGAGCCCGCAGGCATACCTAGATCGTTTTGCGTATAACAAGTCTCCGTCGAAAAAACAGACGAGACGCAAATTGCGGCAATAAAGAGTATAATCTTTTTCATTTTAAACTTTTCCCTTCTTTTGAACAAATATAAATGTATATCCTAATATAATTTTTTTCAATCATTCATTTATTTTTCTTTTCCCCAAACGAAGAAAACAGCAAACTTAAATATGTAACAAACTCGTTCAAAGCCAATAGGCCTTTGGACAAGTCAATTTCTGGACTGCTGGAATACGAAACATCGCCGGGGCTTGGTTTAGTCTCGTTCACAGACTCATTGCCGCTCACTGCAATTTATCCCACCGGATTCAACCGAGGCGCAAGACCACCACTCCCTGAATTCCGAAATCTGATTTTCCTTAGAATTTCACGTTCATCAAGATGCCGCTGCCGTCCTCGTAGAATTCAGGCACAAATTCCATGCGCTCGGTAAAGCTCTTGGACGATGTCGCTCGATAAACTCTGATGGTATTAAGCACTGAAACTACACGGTTCAAAAGAAGGGCACCGACCGATACCTGGAACACGATTCGGCTCACGCGGTAATGACGCATGCGGCTCTTGAATTCATCAATATGTTCTGTCGTTTCAGGATTGTCGCTAGAGCCCCAGTCCCACTGGATGTCCGCAGACAAATCCTCGTCAATTTTTTTGCCAGCGCGGATCATTGCCTGGTTGTAGTCTTCGTCCATGTCGGGCGAAGAATTCTGGCCTTCGACGCCGCTGCGGCTACGGTAGTCACCCACCGTATTGAGCATAGAAACATCCTTGCTGCTGGAATTGAGTCCCGCATGACGCACGGCATAGTTATGGGCAGACGAAATATAACGTTCGCCAATAACGTAAGAACTGATTGCCGTAAACCAGAGGGCGATATCGGTCCACACGAACGGTCGCACGAACTGCTGTTCGCCGAGATAGCGTTCGCCCATACCAGGCAACACGGCCGAGGCACCCATTGCCAAGAGCCAACTCTTGTCGGAGTTCTTGCTCACATTCTCGTCAACGGAAATCACCGTCTGCGAAAACGCAGACACCGTCGCAAGCAACAGGACCAGGAACAGTTTCATTAAAAGCCCCAGCTTGCCTGCACGTTAAAACCAAAGCCGTCTACAAAAGACAATCCGCTATCGAAATGCAAGTGGTCATACCAAGAAAGTTCTTCTTCGTACAGAGCCTTGTTGTGCGAATTAGCCGTAATTGCAGCATCGACTGCAGAAATGATATGGTTCAGAATGAGACCGCCAAAGAACCAAGCCTGCATGTCGGCGTAGTCGTTGGCCTTGCCACGCATGCTGCGGTATTGCTTTTGGTGGTCCGATTCAGTCTTTGCCAACGGTTCGGTGGCGCTGTTCGGATCATCAAGAGCAAGCGACGTTGCCACGGAGACATCTTCGTCGCCAATGTCGTCCCAACCGAGAATATAGGCATCGTCTGCAATCAGCTGATAAACTTCGGACGGAGAATCGAACTTGACCTTTTTCATTTCTTCCTTCAAGCTCTTCGGATTCTTCACGAAATCGTTCACGTATTCCGCATCGCCCGAATAAAGCTTGTCGCGGTCATAGCAACGGTGCGTTGTAGCCGTTCCGAAAATGCCTTCGCAGAACGTTTCACGCGAACCCAAGTAGCGACGGCGGAATTCAGATTCGTAGTTCACGGCATCGGCATTATACAGACCGCGCATGCGCTTTTCGTACTGGCCAATGGAATAATGCGTCTGAGCGTACTTCTTGTACCTGTCGACCTGTTTGTCGTACTTATTCACGGAGTAATAATACCAGCCGCCCCAAAGGCCTGCTTCCAATGCGAGATAAATACCACCGCGGACGTAAGTGAAATTGGAACCACCCACATACATCTGACCGGAACCCGGCACAACCAAGGACATGAACAAAGCCTTGCGCGGGCTCTTGTAGCGGCCCTTCATTTCGTCGATACCGTTCACCTTGGACACCTTGACAGGGCCCAGCAGTTCGCGACGGTTCACGCTGCTAGAGGACGGAACATCGGCGGCAGAAGAAGAGGAACCTGCCATCGCAAGAGAATCGCGGATGCGGTTTTCTTCGTTATGCCTTCTCATTTCGGCAGCGTAAGCTTCTTCAGGAGTCATTTCCCTGACGGAATCGCCAGCGAGAGTATCTGCAAGGGCGGAATCTGCTTCAGCCGGCGCCTCGGCAACTGCCGCGGCAGAATCAACCGGAGCGGGAACTTCGCTACTGGAAGAAACAACGACTGAGCTAGAAGATGGTGCGACGCTAGAACTAGAAGCAACAACGCTACTAGAAGACTGCTTGACACTGCTGGAAGAAGCTACCGAGCTAGACGAAACTTTTACACTGCTGCTAGATGCAGGAGTTTTTACGGCAGGAGCTTTTTCTGCAGGAGCAGGCTTTGCTGCAACGCTACTGGAACTCGGAGCGGCTTGGACAGCCGCACTGGACTGAGCCGCTTCGGCTTCGGCCTCGAACTCCGCAAAAAGGTCACGGGGCTGGGCAAAAGACTGGGCAACAAAAACACTAGCCACACAGGCGATCAATGAATAGGCAAACTTGCGCATATAACGCTAAAATAGCAAAATAAGGGCATTTAGACGCATAAAAAGCCACTAGTTATTGGCTATTCGTAACTGTTTTTCAACAAAAAAGAAAAATTCCCCGATAAAGGCGGAGAACAGGCACAAACCAACACTTTTATACAAATACGAAGAACCACCTAGCGAGGGATTACCCCGTTAGGCGGCGAATCTTGGCAAACCTTAGAAAATCTAGATTAGATGCCGAGTTCCTGAGCAACAGCCTGGATACCAAGCTTGTTGATCGTGCGGAGACCAGCAGCGCTAACGCGGAGGGTCACCCAGCGGTCTTCTTCAGGAATGTAGAAACGCTTCTTCTGAAGGTTCGGCAGCTGCTTCATCAACTTCTTGCGGTTAGAGTGGGAAACCATGTTGCCCACGAGGCCGGCCTTGCCGGTAACTTCACAAATGCGGCTCATAATAAACTCCGTTGTTTTATAACGGACGCAATTTTAGAAAAAAATCGCTATTCCGTCAAGGTTAAATTATCAATCTTGCAATGCCTTTGGCAGGTTAAATTTGGTAGATTCGACCAATTTTACGAAATTTTCGATTTCTACGGGTGCAAATTTCTCTTTTATCCAGTCTACCACCCCCTGAACGAGCACTTCGGGAGCACTTGCGCCACTCGAAATACCCACCGAATCGATATTATCGAACCAACTCATTTCCAAATCCTCGACCGAGGCAATCAAATGGCTCGGAATCCCCTGTTCAAGACCAAGCTCCATGAGACGGCTGGAATTGGAAGAATTCTTGGCGCCCACCACCAAAAGCATGTCTACCTTGGAGCAAAGATCGAGGACTGCCGCCTGACGATTGCCCGTCGCATAGCAGAGGTCACCCGCATCAGGACCTATAATATTGGGGAAACGTTCCTTGAGCGCTTCAATAATTTTGCGGGTTTCGGCCACCGAAAGAGTGGTCTGCGTAATGTAGGCGAGTTCCTTGTCAGCGGGGACTTCCACCGTCCGTGCGTCGGATTCGTTCTTGATAAGTGTAATGGCGCCCGGCGGGAGCTGGCCCAGAGTGCCTTCCACTTCGGCATGGCCCGCATGCCCAATCAGAATGATATGGCGGCCGGCGGCATAATGGCGCTTGGCGCTGTAATGCACCTTGAGCACCAGCGGGCAACTGGCATCCAGCACCTGCAGTCCGCGTTTTTCGGCATCGGCATAAATTTCTTCGGCGACCCCATGGGCAGAGAAAATAACCACCGAGCCCGACGGGACTTCGTCCAGTTCATCAACAAAGACAACTCCCTCGGACTTAAGCGTATCGACCACAAACTTGTTGTGCACGATTTCATGGCGCACATAAATAGGGGTTCCAAATTTTTCAATAGCGCGTTCCACCACATGAATGGCGCGGTCTACACCGGCACAGAATCCACGGGGTGTCGCAAGAATCACCTTTTTCATAATATCCCTTTTATAAAATTCAACAACAGCTTATAAGAATTCAAGACCTTCATTCTTTCGGCCATCAGGAACGTCCGCACCGCATCGGGCGAAGGATGACGGCGACGCAAGAAATCCGCCGGAGTAAGAATCTGGGCAACCACGTGAGCATCGACCAGTTTCGCCACAACATCGTCATGGCCCTTAGCGTAAGGACCCACGCAAGTGGAAACACCCATCTGCAGCGGTTCCCAAAAATCATGGATGCCGAGTCTACGGTCAAACGAACCGCCCACGACAGCGCTTCTGGTTTTCAAAAGAATTTCACGAGAAAGTCCAAAGCGAGTCACCAAAGAAATGACACCGTTTTGAATGTTCGGATAATCTACCACAGGCAGTCCAGCCTCTTTCAACATTTTACGGAACAAATTCAGTTCCGAAAGTTTGCGTGGCATGAGCACCACCGCGTCGTGCTTGTCCACAGAATCTTTCGCCATGGCCACAAACGCCTCGGCTTCTTCTTGGTGGAACGACAAGAACGCGACATCGATTTCAGGCTTTTCGGGAACGCAGACCAAGCCTCCATCACGGGCCCAGTTTAAAAGTTTCCAGTCACCGCCCACGGTGCACGGGACAAAGCCCTTGCTTGCATACGTGAAGCGGCCAAGGTCAGCAGCCGTCTGCATGCAGGCATACCCCATTCCCGAAAAATTGATGAACGGGAACGACTTGCGATAACGCCCCGAAACAAGAGCAATGTTTCTGCGGGTCGAAAGTTTGGACATGGTCGAAAGGTAGCCCGGCCAAAGTTCGTTTTCGGCGAGAATCAAGCCGAGCGGCTGTACCGAACTCGCAAACAAATGCAATGCCGACGGAACATCGGCCGGAGCCATCGCCACTTCGACTGCGCCGGCACAGGAATCCTTTAAGAAAGCTACCACCTCGACCTTTTGCGAGGTAATCAAGATTTTTGGGCAATTCGGCAAGTCCTCTTGGAGTGCATACGCAAGTCCAAGAAGCATACGGCATTCGCCAAGGCTTGCCCCATGAAGCCAAAGGTACGGGCCATCACTCGGCCATGGGCCCAATAGGCGTTCTTCGATATGATATTCGCGATCAAGACGAGGTAACTTGCTTGCAGCCTTCGCCACCGTCTTAATGGCAGTTCCTACAGCAAGACGTCCTAAGTTCTTTACGTTTAAGTCCATAGCATGAACGCAATCTTACGGACAACAATCAGCAAAAGGATCATGATCATCCAGAGCCATGTAAAATGGTCTGCAAGGAACGCCTCTTTTGCAGAACGCATCGGTCCAGAGCGGTGGAATTCGCGCGGGAAAAAGGCAGGGGTCTGCTGCGCCCAGATTTTCCACTCGTCACCGAACTTTTTCTCCAAGAAGCGGTCGTCGAGTTTGCCCAGATAGACTTCAAACGCGACAAGAACCACAATGAACGGAATGACGCGCAGACTTAAACCCAGGTGCAAGAAGATCAGCGAAATTCCAAACGCCGCGTTGGCGACGTACAGCGGATGGCGCAACCTGGCGTAGGCACCCCAGGTCACCAACTCATCGGCTTCCTGGATGTCACCACGAGTATGTTCGCCAATGACGCGGCGCGCCTTGACACGCAGGTAAAATGCCAAGATGAAGATATTGATAAAAATAAGGAACATGATGAGTTCAAGGTCCGCCGGTTCGAATACCAGCATGATCAACGAAAGGATACCCAGGACCCACCCGCGATAGCGGAACAGGAACTCGCGTTTCGGTTCTTCTTCAGCAAGCGGCGCCGCCCCCGATTCCTTTGATTCAGCAGGCACATTCTGTTCGGCAGGATTTTCAATCGTATTCACCTGTTCTTGCTCTTTTTCCATTTGTCCATCCATAATTGCCTCCGCTAAAGCTTTGCAACATTAAATATACATTCAACTTCGGGAGATAGCACATCGTGACTTACAATAATTGTCCATTTGCCAAGCGATTCAGCCGTTTTTAGGTACGCTTTAAGTAGGGGTTCGCGGTCAACAAGAGCGACCGAAGCGAAAGGCTCGTCCAACAGTACCGTCCGACAGTCCGAAGCAAGCGCCCAAAGGAGCGCCACACGGGCACGTTCACCGCCCGAAAGGCCCGATTTCTGGAGGAGAGATGCCGCCCCGGAAGCCTGCATAAAGGACTCGATTGCCTGCGCAGCCTCGGCACCGCGCCCTTTTTCCAAAAGTCGCGAGAGCATCCATTTGGGCGGAAGTTCCAGGTCTTGGGCGACAAAGAACACATCGCTCGGGGTAAAAGCGTCGGCAAAATTCCAGCGTTCAAGTCTCGAAAGCAGACGCAAAAGAGTGGATTTGCCCACCCCGTTTTTACCACGGACAAGAACCGGCTTTTCGCGGGACCAATTGAGCGCAAGATCCGTAAATACAGGAGTCTCGGAGCCTTCGTAAGCGAATTTACCGCTGCGAATCGAGACTGCGCCGGAGGTTGCATCGGGCGTCGCATTAGGGGCCGCGGCAAAATCCTTGCCAGCGGATTTTCCGGACAATTCAAGCCGTTCAAATTCTTCGAGGACATTGATCGCCGAGACCGCCGAGCGGAACTGCGGCATGACGCGGGCGCATTCCTTGACCGGCTTGTAGCATAGGAGCACCGCCGAGGTAAACAGTACAAGGCCAGAGGCATCCATGTAGCCTCGGTTCATGAGGAGTGCGCAGAACGCCAGCACCAAGACCATCGCAAGTACCGAAACCGTTTCGGTCAAAAGCGAAAGGCCCGATTTTTTGATGGCAGCAGAGAGACCCGCATCACGGAGGCCGCGAACTTCTTTCAAGAGGCCGTCCGAGATTTCTTTGCGTTCATCGCGGCCGCTCCACTGCCTAAAAAGCCTACGGGCCAGCGACAGATTTCCGCGAAAGTCGGAACGGGACCGCAACAGGGATTCTTCGGCAGGGCCAAGCTTATGCAGTTTACGTTGAAGGACCGCCACTAGCGGCACAATCACCACGAAAAGGAATGTGGCGAGCGGCCAAGAGATGTAGAAAAGCACCGGCAAGAAAACCAGCAGTTGAAGCACCGCCTGCACGGCCTGAAAAAAGACTCCTCCATTATTCTGCAGCACGACCGTCGCCTCATAAGCGGATTCGACCATGCGTTCGCCCTCGGGCGTGTGGAAGTTCTTAGGAGCCAAATCGCGGAGCCTGTGCAGGAACCATGCCTGCACCCGGGCAGACACCTTATAAAGCCAACCCTCGGAAACTTTGGACTTGCCGTACAGGAATAATAGACGAAACATGGCGAGCACCACCATTCCCCCGACCCAAGCCGCCAGCGGAATATCTGCCTTGCCCCCGACAATATCAATAAAGGAGCGTATCCCCCAAAGCACCGCCGCATCGGCAGCACTTGCCAAAAGCGCCATCGGCAAAAAGCGGATTACACCGCCTTTCAGGGATTTTTTTAGCCATTTTCGCAAATTCACGCAGAAAAATTAACTTTTTTCGAGTAGCACCCTTGACTAAAATTAAATAGTTACCTATATTTGGCCCTACTAAACGCCCCTATCGTCTAGTGGCCCAGGACTCGGGATTTTCATTCCCGCAACAGCGGTTCGAAACCGCTTGGGGGTATAAAAGGAACCTTTCGAAAGAAAGGTTCCTTTTTTCAACCGCGACAAAGGGTATAAAAAGAGCTGATCAAAAGATTAGCTCTTTTTTTATACGCCCAAGCCAACCGCCTCACAGGGTAAAAAAGGATTTCTTTACTAGAGAGGGATTGGACAAAGCTTTCACTTCGTTTCAAGCTTTGCCCGCCTTACACTTTTTTCAAGGAGAGAGAGGGATGGGACTACAAGCTCATTTCATTTCGCTTGTAGCCCTTCGGGTTACGGCCGTTGGCCGTAATCCTTAACTGCACTTTGTTCGCTTCGCTCTCGCGCAGTTAATCGAACCCTCTCAAGGGTTCTCATCCTATTTTCAGTGAAACAAAAAGCGGGGCCTTACGGCTCCGCTTTTTGTTTCAAGGAGAGAGAGGGATTCGAACCCTCGGTCCTGTGACAGACTCCGGATTTCGAGACCGGCCCAATCGACCACTCTGGCATCTCTCCGAGGTTCGCACAATGTAGTAAAATATTTTTCGGTTGTCTACACCCATTTCTAAAGAAAAGCTTGCAACCCTTTGAAATCAGCCCCCATATTTCTACATTTGGCCGCAAATCCAACAACACGGATCCAAAAAAACTTCAGGTTTATAAGCGCGAGTGCGCTTCGGGGCTTTTCAAGGTTCAGCCGGGTAACCGGCGCTAGAACCATTCGATGGTGCGGCATGGGCCGCAGATGAAGTTTACGGGTCCCTGAAGGTGCATTATGACGAAGAATACTGAAGAACGTATTCCTGAAGAAGCTATTGACCCCAAATCCAAAATTGCCCGCGAAGCAGACGCGTTTTTGAACGCTATTGCAGGCGGTGCCGACGAAGACGAAGCTGATGAAGCCGCATTCCTGGAACTGAATCCGAACGGCGTGGTCGTCGACGAAGAAGGCGACGTACTCAAAAAGGGCAGAAAATCCGCCATCGAAGTCGGCACAAAGGTCGAATTTGAAGAAGGCGAAGTCGAACAGCCCGAGGAAGACGAAAGCGCCGAAGATTACGCCGAATCTAAAAAGAGTTGCGCAGAACCGGTAGTCGCTGAAGAGACTCCGGCCCAGGAAGAAGCCGCCGAAGAGATCGCAGAAGATTCCTCCAACGATTCTGACGATGAACCGGGCGATGAAGCCCTCGTGACCTTCGAAGACCTTGGACTTGCAGACGAAGTTCTTGAAGCCATCAAGGCCATGGGCTACGAGACGCCCTCTCCCATTCAGGCGAAGGCGATTCCCGCCCTTTTGCAGGGTGGAAACCTGCTCGGCACCGCCCAGACCGGCACCGGCAAGACCGCCGCATTCTCGCTCCCGCTGCTTTCGAGGCTCGACTTTAACGGTCACGAAACCTCGATGCTGGTACTCACGCCGACCCGCGAACTTGCGATCCAGGTGGCCGAAGCCATCCAGCAGTATGCCGCCAAGATGCCGAAGGTGCATGTGGTTCCGGTTTACGGCGGACAGGACATCGCCGTGCAGTTGCGAGCCCTCAAGCGCCAAGCAAACATCGTGGTTGCCACTCCGGGTCGCCTGATTGACCATATCAAGCGCGGCTCCATCGTGCTTTCGGGCGTGAAGGCCATCGTTCTCGACGAAGCCGACGAAATGCTCGACATGGGATTCATGGAAGATGTCGAAACCATCCTCAAGGAAATCCCGGCAAGCGCCCAGCGCGCCCTCTTTAGCGCCACCATGCCTAAAGAAGTCAAGAAGATTATCGAACAGCACTTGGGCGAATACGAAGAAGCCTGCATCGAAGGCAAGACGACGACGGTGGAAAATATCCGTCAGCGTTACCTGTTGGTGAAAAACGAACACAAAATCGAAGCGCTCGCCCGCGTGCTCGAAGGCGAAGACTTTGACGGCGTGCTGATTTTCGTACGCACCAAGCAGAACACGACCGAAGTCGCCGAAAAGCTGGAAAGCCGCGGCTTCAACGTGGCACCCTTGAACGGCGACCTCGCCCAGTCCATGCGCGAACGCACCATCAACCGACTCAAGATGGGCAAGCTCGATATCGTCGTCGCCACCGACGTGGCCGCCCGTGGCATCGACGTGGACCGCATCACGCACGTGGTGAACTACGACATTCCGTACGACACCGAATCTTACGTGCACCGCATCGGCCGTACGGGCCGCGCAGGCCGCAGCGGCAACGCCATCCTCTTTATCACTCCGCGTGAAAAGAAGATGCTGAAGATTATCGAAAAGGCGACCCGCCAGCCGATCGAGACCATGGAATTGCCGACGGCAGAAATCATCAGTGCAAAGCGCGTCGCCGCCTTCAAGGGCAAAATCAAGAGTGTGATTACCACCGGCGAACTCGACAAGTTCAAGGAACTTGTGGAAAGCATGGTGAGCGAAAGCGCTACAGAAGGTGCAGAACCGCTGACCGCCGCAGACATCGCTGCCGCAGTCATCAAGATTTGGCAAAAAAAGCAGCCGCTCTTCCCGGAACTCAAGCCGCTTGACGTTCCGCGCGAAAGAGGGGAACGCCGCGACCGCAGCAATGACAACTTTGGACTCGACCGCGAAGAAAAGAGTAGGCTCCGCAAGGAACGCAACGAAGGCGCTAACGGCGTCGAAGAAGGCTACTTGCGCTACTACCTGGGAGTCGGCCGCCGCGACCATGTGACACCGCGAGACATCGTAGGCGCCATCGCCGGCGAAGGCAACATCAGTAGCAGCAACATCGGGCGCATCAAACTGTTCGACAAGTTCAGCACTGTAGAACTCCCCGAAACCATGCCGCAGGAAGTCCTCGACATTCTCGCCGACATGACAATTCGCGGTAACGAATCCAGATTCCGCCTGATGACCGACGAGCCGCCAACCGGCCCCGCTCCGGGAACCCGCCCGCGCGCCAGCCGCGAAGACCGCCGTAGTTTCCATCGCGATGGAGACCGTCGCAGCAAAAAGTTCGACGACAAACCTTTCGAAAACCGCAAGGCCCGCCGCGAAAAAATGTTCGGCGACAAGAAGTTCGGCAAAAAAGAAGACCGTTTTCACAAAGACCACGACGAACGTAGCTTTGGAGACAAGCCCTTCCGCAAAACTCGCCGTTTCGGAAGAGTTTAAGTAAAGACAAGAGGTTTGCTCCGGCAAGCCTCTTTTTTACTATACTTGCGGCATGACTTTTTCGACTCTCATCGGCATCATTCTGTTGCTAGCCCTTGTCTTTTTTAAGATCAAGGGCAAATCGCCGAAGAAGAATCCGAAAATGTACCACGGCGATGGCCGCCGCAAGACATTCCGCGATTTTGAGCAGGAACGCCGCAAGGGCCTGAGCGATGGGATTCGCGGGCTAGACAAACCTTTTGAATTGGGCGGTTACGGCATCACGCATGCGCCTACCCGCAGCGAGAACTTCTTTAAGCCGGACCCGAAATTCAACGACGAGCGTATTGCAAACGACCCGCGAGGTATTTTTGGCGAAGCCGCCATGATGGCTTTGACCGCACGCGTCTGCGACACCGACAAGCGCCGGTATGTACTGATGCGAAACTTGTACATTCCCGCCCGCGCTGGCTACACCGAAATCGACGCCTTGCTTTTGCACCAGTCGGGTATTTACGTTCTAGAAAGCAAGAACCTTTCGGGCGAAATCGCAGGCGATCTTGAAAGCGAGCGATGGAACCAGCACTTGAACGCAAGCACCGAGCATACATTCCACAACCCGATTCGTCAAAACATCGGGCACATTTTGGCGCTAGAACATTTTCTGAAAATCCGCCATGAACAGGCGCACTTTATTTCGTTCGTGGTATTCAGCGACCGCTGCACCTTACGAAAAGTGCCCAAGGATAACGAATTCTGGAGTATCGTTCACTGCAGCGAATTGCAAGACGCTCTACTCAAGCGCATCACAAGCCGCAAGACCATTTACACTATGCAACAGCTTGAAGACTTTTATTATAAATTGCAAGGTTGCATGAACGTGAGCGAAGAAGTAAAGAAGCAACATAGAGATTACGCAAGCAAGAAAAATCATGAAGCAAACAGTTAAGAAGACTACCCTCGATAACGGAATCACTATTTTAACAGACTACATGCCGCACGCTTACTCGGTTGCAGTTGGCGTCTGGGTGCCGCGCGGATCGCGACACGAATCTAAAGATGAATTTGGCCTGAGCCATTTTTACGAGCACTTGGTATTCAAAGGGACAGAAAACCGCAGCGCCCTTGAAATCGCCCGCGCTATCGAAGACAAGGGTGGAAACCTGGAAGCCTACACCACTCGCCAAGAAACAGGCTTTTATGCGCAAATCGAACGCAGCCACTTGCCGCTCGCCATTGACGTGATTGCAGACATGCTCATGCACCCGCGCATGGACAAGAAGGAAATGGAAAAAGAACGCCGTGTGATTATTGAAGAAATCCACAGCTACGACGACATTCCCGAAGAAATCGTGGGCGACGTATTCAACGCCATTCACTTTAAGGGTTGCGGCATCGCGCATTCCATTACCGGAAACATCAAGCAAGTCAAGGCGCTCACCCACAAACAAATGCTCAAGTACAAGGAGCAAGTCATCAACGAGATCCCGCTCCTGATTTGCGCCTCGGGTAAAGTCAACCACGAAGAGCTTGTTGAACTTTGTGCAGAAAAATTTGCACAAAAGAAAATTAACGGCACGACCCCCACCGACATCTACAAGGCCCACGATAGCGTAAAGGTCGTACAGAAGCAAGACATTGCCCAGTCAAACCTTTTCTGGGGCTTAAGTTTTGACCGTTCCCTGGTAGACGAGCGAACCCGATGCGCGCTTTCGCTATTCAATGTAGCGATGGGTGCCGGAATGGCCAGCCGCTTATTCCAGAAGATTCGCGAAGATAAAGGCCTCGCCTACTCCGTGTATTCCACCGCCGACGTTTACCGCGACTGCACCGACTGGGGCGTATCCCTGGCTACCGAGCCGCACCAGCTGAAAACAGCACTCGATCTTTCGCTGAATGAGACACGCAGTTTCTTGAAGCACGGATTCAACAAGGGCGAATTCGAACGCACCAAGACAAACATCTTGGGTGCTATGTACCTGGGCGCCGACAGTCCCGAAAAGCGCGTCGTCCGCATGGCCGAACAGGTGTTGCACCTGGGCGAATTCCGCACCATGGAAGAATCCGAAAAGACCATCAAGTCCATGCCAGAAGAAGAAGTCGTCGAGATTACGAACCGCCTATTTGCAGCAGCCAAGTTCTCGGCAGCCGTCATTGAGCCCGCCGGACGCAAAAAGACTGCGCTTGATATAAACTTTTTCTAGAGCCCGTGGCCTAAGCGCCTAGTATTTGTTATAATTGAGTCATTATGAGAATATCTACCAAAGGCCGCTATGCACTCCGCGTCATGATTGACCTTGCTCAGCACAGCAAGGACGAATACGTGAAGTTACAGGAACTTGCCGAACGTCAGCAAATTTCTGAAAAATACCTCGAAGGTATTTTGGGTTCGCTCGTTCGCGGCAAACTGCTTACGGGCGCCCGCGGCAAGGCCGGCGGTTACAGGCTCAATTGCGAACCTGCCAACTGCAGCGTATGGCAGATTCTTTCGGTTGTAGAGACATCGGTTTCTCCCGTCGCCTGCCTTGACGAAAAGGAAAACTCCTGCGAACGCGCCGACATCTGCATCACGCTCCCAGTATGGAAAGAACTACACTCCATGATCAAGGATTACCTGGACGGAGTCAAGCTAGACCAGTTTTTGCGCAACAGCCCCAAGGCTAAGGGCAAAATTCCTGGCGGAAAGAACTGGAATTGCGGTTTATAGCGTTTAAACCGCATTTTTTTGAATACTAGTTATAGTTTAAAACTATTAGTAAGAAAAATGTAAGCAAATTTCTTGTACACCCAGTCATTTTCCTATTGGAATGGTGGGAATAAAGTTCTAATTTACGACGTGTCAAAAGAACAACGCTGATTTCGAACCGAGTTCGGAAAGACAGCAAAGAAAAATGCGAAACCGTCGCGAAGGAAGGATAGTCTATGAGTTGTGAATCTGATTGTCGAATGCGAGTCCAAGCATAAATAAACGGACAAGCCTACGGCAGAAAGCCGGGGCAACAAACAACAAACCATTTAATCGTCCCACCGCGGACAACAATCAAAAAAGGAATTTATACAATGACTACACAGAACAAGCTCCATTTCGAAACTCTCCAGGTTCACGTTGGCCAGGAACATGCAGATCCCACAACCGATTCTCGCGCAGTTCCCATCTACCAGACCACTTCCTACGTGTTCCATAGCGCTCAGCATGCCGCTGACCGTTTCGCCCTGAAGGACGCCGGTAACGTCTATGGCCGTATCAACAACTCTACGCAGGGCGTGCTCGAAGAACGTATCGCTGCCCTCGAAGGTGGTGTTGCCGCTCTCGCCGTCGCTTCCGGTGCAGCAGCCATTACCTACGCCATCACGGCTCTCGCCCGCAAGGGTGACCACGTGGTTGCTCAGCGCACTGTTTACGGCGGTACTTTCAACTTGCTGCAGCACACGCTCCGCGACTTCGGTATCGAAACGACTTTCGTTGACACCCACGACCTCAAGAGTGTCGAAGCTGCTGTCAAGAGCAACACGAAGCTCATCTTTATCGAAACGCTCGGCAACCCGCATTCCGACATCCCGGATATCGAAGCAATTTCCGAAATCGCCCACAAGAACAAGATTCCTCTGGTGATCGACAATACCTTCGGTACTCCGTATCTGATTCGTCCGCTTGAACACGGTGCCGACATTGTGGTGCATTCCGCTACCAAGTTCATCGGTGGCCACGGCACGACTCTCGGCGGCATCATCGTGGACGGCGGCAAGTTCGACTGGGCTGCATCCGGCAAGTTCCCGCAGTTCACCGAAGTGAACCCGAGCTACGGAATTCCTTTCACCGCGACGGGCGCCGCTGCTTACGTGATCTACGTTCGCACGATTCTCCTCCGCGACGAAGGTGCTGCAATTTCTCCGTTCAACGCATTCCTCCTGTTGCAGGGTGTCGAAACGCTTTCTCTCCGCCTGGATCGCCATGTGGAAAACACCAAGAAGGTTATCGAGTTCCTCACCAAGCATCCGAAGGTTACCCGCGTGAGCCATCCGAGCCTCCCGAACCATCCGGACCACGAACTTTACAAGAAGTACTTCCCGAATGGCGGCGGTTCCATTTTCACCTTCGACATCAAGGGCGGTCAGGAAGAAGCCTTCAAGTTCATCGATAGCCTGAAGATCTTCAGCCTGCTTGCCAACGTTGCCGACGTGAAGAGCCTCGTGATTCACCCGTACACCACCACGCACGCCGAACTTTCTCCGGAAGAATTGGCCGCAGCCGAAATTACCCCGGCAACGATCCGCGTGTCTATCGGTACGGAACACTACGAAGACATTATCGCTGACCTCGAAAACGGTTTTGCTGCAATTTAATTGTTTGCATTGAGTTTCCAGATCCGAGCGCGTTTTCACCATTAGGAAACGTTCGTCGGACTGGATTCTTTTTTATAAACTGCCATTAAGACAGTAACGGAGAGTATTAAATGATTGACTTCGAATATTATAATCCTGCAAAAATCATTTTTGGCGAGCACAGTGAACAGAAGCTAAAATCACTTTTGGCCGCAAACAATGTAAAGTCACTCCAACTCGTTTACAGCGGTGACTTTATCAAGACGCTGGGCATTTACGATGTGATCAAGGCAGCTGTCGCTGAACTCGGGATTCGTTTTTCGGAAAACGGGAACGTGGTGCCGAACCCTTCCATTGACCTGGTACGCGAACTCGTGAAGCAGGGCAAGGAAAACCAGGTGGACTTTGTGCTTGCCGTGGGTGGCGGAAGCTCCATTGACACGGCGAAGGCTGTGGCGCTTGGCATTCCGTACGACGGAGACGTGTGGGACTTCTTTGAAAAAGGCGTTTCGCCCAAGCAAGTGTTACCCATTGGCGTGATTGCAACGACCGCTTCGAGCGGTTCCGAAACATCCAATGCGGCAATTCTTTCTAGCGGTGAATGGAAACTCGGTTTTGAAGATGACCGAATCATTCCGAAGTTCGCCATCATGAACCCGAAATACACGGTGGGCTTGCCGGCATACCAGACTTTTGTAGGCATCGCTGACGTACTTTCGCACTTGTTGGAACGCTATTTCTCGGACGAAAAGAATTCCGACACGACAGACTACTTGATTGAAGGCGCGATTCGTGCATTGCTCGTGAATGCGGACAAGCTCTTGAAAGACCAAAAGGATGTAAACGCCCGTGGCGAAATCCAGTGGCTCGCCAGTGTGGCTCACGGCGGATTCCTGGACGCAGGTCGCCGCGCGGACTGGGGTTCTCACCGAATCGAGCATGAACTTTCGGCGCAGTACAACATCACTCACGGCGAAGGCATGGCGGTGGTGACGGTTGCTTGGACCAAGTACATGGCCGAGAAAAAGCCTTGGAGGCTCGCGCTTCTAGCAAGTAGGGTTTTCGGAGCCGATTCCTACAACTACAACGAAACGGAACGAGCTTACATTTTGTCTGAAGAACTTGCAAAATTCTTCAAGAAGTTGCACCTCGCCACAACCCTGGCAGAACTCAAGATTGACAACAAGGATTTTGACGCCATGGCCGCAAGAGCAGTAAGAAACGGCAATGTCGGGCATTATGTGCCTTTAGATGCAACCGCAATCAAGGACATTTTGACGTTAGCTTTGTAAATTTTAACAGGAAAAACAATTCAAAGATAAGGATTAAAAACATGTCTAAAATCTATACCTCCGCCGACCAGCTCATTGGTCACACCCCGCTTCTCGAACTCACCCATATCGAAGAAGGCCTCGGAGCCAAGATTCTTGGAAAGCTCGAATACTTCAACCCCGCCGGTTCCGTGAAGGATCGTATTGCAAAGGCGATGATTGACGAAGCAGAAAAGAGCGGTAAGCTCAAGAAGGGTGCCGTGATTATCGAACCGACTTCGGGCAACACCGGTATCGGTCTTGCATCTGTCGCTGCAGCACGTGGCTACCGCATCATCATCGTGATGCCCGAAACCATGAGCGTGGAACGCCGCCAGATTATGAAGGCTTACGGCGCAGAACTTGTGCTGACCGAAGGCGCCAAGGGCATGAAGGGCGCTATCGAAAAGGCCGATGAACTCGCCAAGGAAATCCCGAACAGCTTTATTCCGGGTCAGTTTGTGAACCCGGCAAACCCGGCAGCCCACAAGGCCACCACCGGTCCCGAAATCTGGGAAGACACCGATGGTAAGGTCGATATTTTTGTGGCCGGTGTCGGTACCGGTGGTACGGTGACAGGCGTGGGTGAATACCTCAAGTCCAAGAATCCGAACGTGAAGGTTGTCGCTGTTGAACCGGCAAGTTCTCCGGTGCTTACCAAGGGTACTGCAGGCGCCCACAAGATCCAGGGCATCGGCGCAGGCTTCGTTCCTGAAACCTTGAACACCAAGGTTTACGACGAAGTGATCGCTGTCGAAAACGAAGCCGCATTCGAAGCCGGCCGCGAAATCGGCAAGAAGGAAGGCGTGCTCGTGGGCATTTCTTCTGGCGCCGCTCTCTGGGCAGCCAAGGAACTCGCGAAGCGCCCCGAAAACAAGGGCAAGACGATTGTCGCACTCCTCCCGGATACCGGCGACCGTTACCTCTCCACCGCCCTCTTCGCAGAATAATTTTCACAGAATTATTACTTTATTTACAACAACGCCCATTAGAAATTATCTAATGGGTATTTTATTTATTTGTAGCGAGACAGATATTCCATCGTTAGATAAAATACAAACGGCAAGATAACAAAAGCGTCGGCCAAGGATGGGCAACCTGTGTTTATTTTCTACATTTTTTCAAAATGCATTTCAAGAACATCATCTTCGATTTAGGCGGAGTCATCCTCGACATCAACATGCAAAAGGCCCTAGACGGCTTTGCAGCACTCGGGCTCCACGAAAGCGAACTCCGCTTCGATAAAGGCGAAGCCGCCGACTTGATGCACCGTTACCAACTCGGACATTTTTCTACCGAAGACTTCTGCAAACTCGTTGCCGCCAGGTGCAATCCGGGCACAACTCCCGAACAAGTCGCCCACGCTTGGAACAGCATTTGCATCGGCATTCCCGAACGAAAGCTGAACGCCATCAAGGCTCTCAAGCAACGCGCAAACGTCTACCTGCTCAGCAACACCAACGACCTTCATTGGCAATACTGCCTGGACCATTGGTTCAACACAGGCGACAACCGCTGCGAAGATTTTTTCCATCAGGTGTTTTTAAGCCAAGACTTGCACCTCGAAAAGCCGAACGTTGAAATCTTTGAACACGTCATCAAAGCCGTCGGCGCCGTCCATGGTTCTGAAACCTCGGACACCATCTTCCTCGATGACAACATCGATAACGTAAATGCCGCAAAAAAATGCGGCATTCAAGCGGTGCAAATCACACCCGATTTCGACTGGGTCGAATACTTTAAGGCGTTAAATTAAAACGCCTGGTAAATCTTGAAGATAGCGAGAATCTTTCCGATAATAGCGGGGATTCCCGGGCACAAGAAGCAGAGAATCACGCGAGTCACGCGGTTTTTCCACCAGCGCTTGACCTGCCAGATATCGTCTGTCAACGTTTCCATTTCGGACACGCGCGGCGGTCTCATGTAGACCTGCGTGAGCGCCGTAAAGAACCCGACACCGATAAGAGGCGTAAGTCCCGTAAACGGAGCTGCAATAAGCGCCACCAAAACCGTCAGCGGATGACCACCAGCGATAATCGTACCCAGCATGGCTCCACCGCCGGTGAGCATCGCCCACTGCAAGCTGAGTTCGCCCGCCTTTTCGGCTCCCGTATGCACACCCACAGCAATAATACTTGCAATGATTGCAACAGGAATCGCCCAGCCGATAATCTTCCAAATCGGAGCGCTCTTCGGAATCACGCTAATAGATTCTTCGCTCGGGAGTTCGCGGTCTTCTTCGATAATTTTAGCGATACCGTTCATGTGACCGGCACCGACAACTGCCACGATCTTTTTGCCCGGAGCGTTTCTGATTTTGCTTGCGAGGAACTGGTCGCGTTCGTCGATAAGCACTTGCTTGACTTCGGGGAACGACTTTCCGAAATCCTGCATCATGGCGCTCAAGGCATCTTGCTGCTTGATTTTGGCCAAGTCTTCTTCGCTGACTTCGGTGCGGTCAAAAATGCTTGCGATGAGTCCGCCCAAAAGGCTTAGCTTGCGGTACCAAGGAGTGCAGGCCCAAGTACGCTTGAGCGTAATCTTGATATCGCGGTCGGCAAGCACCAGTTCGGCATTCTTTTCGCCGGCGACATCGACCGCTTCCTTGAGTTCGGAACCCGGCTTTACACCTGTCTGCGCACCCATGCGCTTTTGGTAAGACCCGAGCACCAGGTTGGCAATGAGGGTCGCCAATTGCTTTTTCTTGATAACTTGCTTGAGGTCGGTCTTTTTCCAGCGGTCCGGATCCTTAATGGAATTCAGGCGTCCTTCGTCCAATTCAACACAAACTGTATCTGGGGATTCTGCTTCAATAGTTGCCCGAACCAGGTCCTTGGAGGCCTGTGAAATATGGGCTGTACCAATTAGAATAAACTCTCTATCGTCTTTTTTTATGCGGCAAATGTCGGATTTTTCGTTCATCGGCATAAATGATAGCAAGAAAATGGCTTGCAAATTGAAAAAAATTATTCTTTTTTGTTGACTTTATCAAAAAATGTTTATATTTATGTGGAAAATTTATTTTTTCGGAGGTTTCATCCTATGAAAAAAATTTTGGCATATGTTTCTTTGGCCGCGCTGGTTCTGACCGGCTGTGCAGGTTCTAGGTCTGATGATCCCGAGGCCTTGGATAACGCTCTCGTGGGTTTCACCTCTTGTGTGCAGGGTTCCCGCTGGCAGGAAGCTTTGGAATACGTGACCCCGAGCGAAGCTGATGTTATTGCCACTTCTGATGGTTACGAATTCAAGGACGAATACAAGACTGCAGCTCGCAGACTTCCGCTTTCGACACTCCGCCGCGCCGGTCTCCAGGTCGACGGCAGAGGCCGCCTGGTCGGCATCAAGGACGCCATGGACGAAGCCAATGGCCGCTACGTGATGTCTGAAGAACAGGCCAAGGTCGGTACGAACCTGAAGCAGATGGAAGACGAACGCGTGAAGCGCCGCATCGAACAGGGTCAGAAGATCTTGCAGGAAGAAGAGGAAGAAGCTAACCAGGAACAGGAAGAAATCGTCTATTCCAACAAGCTGACCGACGAAGAAAAGCGCAAGTACGGTAGCACCCGCGACCTGCAGGCTCCGGAAGCTTACGAAGACGAAAGCACTCAGGAAGCTGAAGAAACCCTCTACAGCGGCGACTACGACAATCCGTAATGCTTAACCTGTTTCACAAAAATTTGACAAAGACGGCGCTTTTAAAGGCGTCGTTTTTTGCAGTAGTGTTCGCCCTCTTGGCTAGCTTTACCGCCTGCGATTTGGGACCTGACCCGGCCGCCGACGGCGCTCGCTTCAACAGGCATTTTCATTACTACTATGTACAGGATTGCCGTGCCGATGCCTTCGGCCCTTACGATTGCGGAACAATCCACGCTTTGAGCCCTTCCATGACCGTGGGGCTTCGAATTGATAGCGACGGATTGGCCTCCTTGAACCTCGATGGCGACCGCTATTATTACCTGGAATCGGAATATACCCAAGGCTGGGACAGCCAATACGGTTCCTATTTCAGTTTTGTGCAAGACAATGACGAACTGACCATCTATAGTAGCGGCGAAGTCATGGCCTATTGGGACAACAATAACGGCCTTGTTACCTACTACTTTTACGACATCTTTGATTGACGTCGGGGCTTCAAGTTTCTATTTTTAGCCCCACTCATGAGCAATTCTGAAAATTTTGTCATCGCCCTTGATGGCGGTTCGGGTACCGGCAAGAGTACCACTGCAAAAATCGTTGCAAAGACTTTAGGTATTACCTATTTGGACACGGGCGCCATGTACCGCGCCGTGACACTTGCCGCCCTCGACGCAGGACTTGCTGCCGAAGAAGGCCCCGCAATGGACAAATTGCTCGAAAACCTGACCCTCGGGTTCGATTCCGAAAACCACATCCTCATTAACGGTGTCTGCCGCGAAAACGAAATCCGCGGCATGAAGGTATCGAGCAACGTGAGCATCTACTGCGCACTCCCGTCGGTCCGTGCCGCCATGACCAAGCAGCAGCGCGAAATCGGCAAGAAGCAGAGCTGCATTCTGGATGGCCGCGACATCGGAACCGTGGTGTTCCCCGATGCAAAGTACAAGTTTTTCATGGTTACGGATGTTAAAGTCCGTGCCGAACGCCGCTACAAGGAACTCCTTGAAAAGGGCGAAAAAGTGACTTTCGAAGAAGTCCTCAACAACCTGGTCGAACGCGACCGCCTGGACTCTTCCCGTGCCACAGCCCCGTTAAAAAAAGCGGACGACGCTATTGAAATTGACACTACACACATCTCAATCCAACAACAGGTTCAAAAGATTCTCGACTACGTAGGTGTAGTGGCGTAGCCTGAATCCTTTGTTCCGCAACCCAATTAAACAATATGTCTCAAAATCTCAAATTCGGTACCGCTGAAGATCTCGCTGAAATCCTCGCCGCTCAGGGCGAATGCAGCCCCGACTTCCGTAAGCAGAACGCTGACGTTTACGCCGGCATGGATTGCCTTGAACAGGGCAAGCTCGTCACTGGTAAGATTAGCCAGGTGAACGACCAGGAAGTCTTGATCGACGTGAACTACAAGTCCGAAGGTGTCATTGACCGTGCTGAATTCAAGGACACGGACTCCCTCGAAATCGGTTCCGAAATCGAAGTGTTTGTCGAAAAGCTCGAAGATGAAGACGGCCGTCTCATCCTTTCGAAGCAGAAGGCCGACTTCGTTCGCGTGTGGGATCGCATCCACGCTGCATTCGAAAACAACGAAGTCGTGCGTGGTACGCTCACGAAGCGTATCAAGGGCGGTGTGGTTGTCGACCTGTTCGGCATCGACGCCTTCCTCCCGGGTTCCCAGATCGACCTCCGTCAGATCCCGGACATCAACGCCCTCATTGGTCAGGAATACGACCTCAAGGTTATCAAGGTCAACAAGGCTCGCCGCAACATCGTCGTGTCTCGCCGTGTTGTTCTCGAAGAAGAACGCAACAAGCAGCGTGGCGACGTTCTCGAAACTCTCGAGAAGGGTCAGGTCCGCAAGGGTATCGTCAAGAACATCACCGACTTCGGTGCATTCATTGACCTCGGCGGCGTAGACGGCCTCCTCCACATCACCGACATGAGCTACAAGCGCATCAACCACCCGACCGAATTGCTCCAGCTCGGCCAGGAAGTCGAAGTTATGGTTCTCGACTTCAACGACAAGAAGGAACGTATCTCTCTCGGCATGAAGCAGCTTAAGCCGCATCCGTGGAAGGACATCGCCGAACGTTATCCGGAAGGCGCTATCGTTAAGGGTAAGGTTGTTTCCATTACCGATTACGGTGCATTCGTTGAACTGGATAGCGGCGTTGAAGGCCTCATCCACGTTTCCGAAATGTCCTGGACTCAGCATGTCAAGCACCCGTCCAAGATCCTCACTGTTGGTCAGGAAGTCGAAGCTGTCGTGCTCAAGGTTGAAGAAGATGCAGAACGTATCTCTCTCGGCATGAAGCAGCTCGAATCCGATCCGTGGGATTCTATCGAAACCGAACTTCCGCCGGGTGCCCGCGTGGTTGGTGAAATCCGCAACATCGCTTCCTTCGGCGCCTTCGTCGAAATCAAGGAAGGTGTTGATGGCCTCATCCACGTTTCCGACATGTCCTGGACCAAAAAGATCACTCACCCGAACGAAATGGTCAAGAAGGGTGACAAGGTCGAATGCGTCGTGCTCGCCGTCGATAAGGAAAAGCGCCGCATTTCTCTGTCCATGAAGCACCTCACCGAAGATCCGTGGGACACCATCGACAACACCTATCCGGTGAACTCCGAAGTGAAGGGCAAGATCGTTCGCATGCTCGACCGCGGTGTCGTGGTTGAACTCGCTGACGGTATCGAAGGCTTCATCCCGGTTTCCAAGCTCACCGCTGAATACATCAAGGTTCCGGCCGATGCATTCAAGGTTGGCGACGAAGTTCCGGCTGTCGTGACCGAAATCGATCAGAACAACCGTAAGATCTTCCTCTCTGTGGTTGACTACTTCAAGAACCGTGAATCCGCTGAGCTCAAGGCTTGGATGGACTCTCACAAGCCGGGCGAATCTGGCACCACCATTGGTGAAGCCGCCGCTCCGAAGAAGAAGGCTTCCAAGAAGAAGGCTGACGCTGAAGCCGAAGCTTAATTCGCTTCTTTAAAAGCTTAAAGGAATCCCGTGGGCAACCGCGGGATTTCTTTTTGTATCTTTGGCACCATGGGAAGAATCGCATGGATAGACAACTGCAAGGCTCTAGCGATAAGCATTGTCGTTTTGGGCCACCTTGAATCAATCTACCTTGTGAACGAGGTTCTCTTTTCGTTTGCGATGCCCGCCTTCTTTTTTCTTTCTGGCTATACATTCAAGCGGTCCGCAAGCGCCCCGTTTATCGAATTTATCCGGAAAAAATTCCGCAGCCTTATCATCCCCTATTTTGGTTTTTCGGCAATCCTGTTCGCCTTTTGGTTTTTGGTCCGCCGGAATTTCGGCTTGACCGGACAACAGCCCGGAATTACGGTGCCTGACGTGCTATTGCAAATTGTCCGCGGAGTGAACAGCGAATCTTTCGTGACTCCGCTATGGTTCCTAACATGCCTTTTCGTGACCGAGTTGTTCTTTTGGGGACTACAGAAGTTCATAAAGAAACAGCCCGCTATTTGGGCTATAATTCTAGTCCTTTTCGGTTTCGGAATTTATTACTGGTTCTACATGGACATCCAGCATTTTTCGCATGCCTTTTGGAACGTCGATCAAGCCTGTTTTTACCTTTACTTTTTGAGCATCGGTTTTGCATTTTCGAGCCGCAATTTAGCCGAGCGTTTATTTTGCAACCTAAAGCGAAACCTTGCAACCGCGCTCGTTTTGCCGGCGGTGTTCACAGTTGCTTTTATCGCCCGTGAAAGCACCACAACCACTTGGCAAATCCTGCTGCTTCAGGCAGTCATGTGTAACGCTAGTTTGTTTGCATTCATCGCCATCGGGAACGCGATTCCGCAAAACAAAATCTTGAATTTTATCGGGCAGAACACCCTTACGATTCTTGCACTGCACATTATAGTGCAAAGTCTCTTGCGCGGCACCTTGCTTAAAGCGGTTCACCTGGATCCGGAGCTATTGCAGAATTCACTAGGACTAAGCCTCCTGCTGACTCTCGTGACACTTGCCGCACTCGTTCCCGCGATTCTATTGATAAACCGATTTATCCCGTGGTTAGCCGGGAAACGCAAAGTCAGATAAGTCCGCAATTTCTAATTTTCATTCCATGAACCTCGCTGGAAAGAAAATTTTGCTCGGAGTCTCGGGCGGCATTGCCGTTTACAAGAGCTGCGAGCTGTTGCGCCTGCTGCAGAAGAAGGGCGCCGAAGTACGCGTGTGCATGACCGACGCAGCCACTGAATTCGTGGCGTCGCTGACTTTTGCAAGCCTTAGCAAGTGTCCTGTGTACCTGAAGAACGGAGCCGTCGAGGCGCGCCCCTTCCAGCATATTGATTTTCCGCGCTGGGCAGACCTCTATTTGGTGGTGCCCGCGACCGCGAATGTCATCGGTAAATTCGCCTGCGGCATCGCCGACGATCCGGTGAGCCTTTGCTTTATAAGCTGCACGTGCCCGCGCGTGATTGCGCCCGCCATGAATGTGGCGATGTATAATTCGCCCGCCGTAAAGCGCAACCTCGAGATTTTGCGCGGCTTTGAAGACACAACCGTACTTGAATCCCCTGCAGGGGAACTCGCCTGTGGTGAAGTCGGACAAGGTCGCCTGATGGAACCAGCCGAAATCGTGAAGTGGTTGGAAGGGGCAAGCCTGCCCCTCGCTGCAGCCGCATGCGCGTCTTCCGCTACCCCATCGCCTAAGGGCACGGCCCCTAAAACCCCCGCGCCGGCAATTCCTGTCGCTGTCGATATTCCGCCGACACAAGACGCGAGCCTTCCTGGCTATGGCAAGAAAGTCCTGTTGACCGCAGGCCGTACCGAAGAAGCCATCGACCCGGTGCGTTATATCAGCAATCGCAGCAGCGGTAAGACTGCCGTTGCACTCGCCTCGGTATTCTTCGCCAACGGATTTGAGGTCGAAGTGGTCGCAGGCCCGATGGAAGCGAAGTTCCCTGGCGGAGTGAAAGTGACTCGAGTAACAAGCGCCCGCGACATGCACGACGCCGTCCTTGAACGAATGAAGAGTGCAAGCGCGCTCGTTCACTGCGCCGCCGTTGCCGACTACCGCCCGAAAGTGGCCGCCACCGAAAAGATTAAGGATAGCCGGAGCCAGCTGATTCTGGAACTGGAACCGAACCCGAATATTTTGCGAGACAGCGTCGCCCAAAAACGCGACAATCAAGTGATTGTCGGATTCGCACTTGAAACCGATCACTTTGAAGAACACGCCGCCGAAAAGCTTGCAAAGAGCGGCGCCGACGCACTGCTTTTGAACGCGCCCGTGGCCGCCGACTCCGGCTTTGGCCGCGACTGCGTGCGGTTCGCCCTGGTGGAAAAGGGCAAGCCCGTTCCACCACTCGCCATGGGCGAGAAGGTCGATTTGGCCGAGACGATTTTGAACTTTTGCCTGGAGCGCCTGAATGGCTGACGAATTTGACTTTAGCGAACTGCGCAACTACCTTTCAGGACAAATCGACCTGGGCGAAGCGGAACTCTTGCTAGACGAGCCGTGGACGCTCACCCGCAAGCCCGCAGTTCCTGGAGCGCCTGCAGCACGCCCGGCAGCCCCGCGTCCTGTCGCACCGAGCATTGTTCCGCCGACTCCGGCCGCAGCCCCCGCAGCACGCCCGGTACCGCGCAACTTGCCGCCTCAATTCCCGAACAGTTCCACAGCCGCACCAACCGAAGCTTCGCAGGCCCCGATTCCAGACACCACCGGATTTGCGCCTTCGCTCTTCGGCGCCGTCGATTCCAAGGCTACCGCCATTCCGGCTGTCAACATGCCGACTGAGCGCGTCGTAAAG
Organism: uncultured Fibrobacter sp.; assembly: GCF_900316465.1. Classification (NCBI taxonomy): domain Bacteria; kingdom Pseudomonadati; phylum Fibrobacterota; class Fibrobacteria; order Fibrobacterales; family Fibrobacteraceae; genus Fibrobacter; species uncultured Fibrobacter sp. The sequence goes on from NZ_ONDD01000007.1 coordinate 53,760, forward strand.
CGCACGGCATCTGCCTTCGAATCTGTCAGTTCTCTTGATGCATTCTACGAATCCATCAAGGGCGAAGCCATGTACGCCAAGGAAGCAGCACTCGCCCGCTATGTTGGTCCCGCCAAGCCGAAACTGCTTTTTCTGCTCCCCGCCATTAAAATGGCCGAAGCAGCAAATATCTCGGCAACAAGCACCAGCGCCTTCTTCGGGACTCCCGTCGGCGAAATGCTTTCACGCCTGTTCGCAAGTTTGAGCATCGAACAAAAAGATATCGGCATCACGTACTTCTTCAAGTCGACCGAGCGCCCGCTCGCGCCGCTTCTCGAAGCCGCGCTCCGTAAAATGCTCACCAAAGAACTCAGTTTCATTCAGCCCGAAATCATGGTGACCTTCGGACAACCGCTGTTCTATCAAGTATTTGGCAAAGGCAAAAATTTCGACGACAACGCCGGCACCGCCATGGACTTTGCCGGCACCAAGAGTGTCGCGCTCGTAGACCCCTACCTCATGGTAAACGACAAGCAGATGAAATGGCTCACGTGGAAGGTTCACATCCCGCGCAGCGGCATGTTCACCATCGCGGCGAAGTAGCTACACTTCAATGAGCGTTGCCACGAGGCAGCTGTCTTTAGTGTGGCCGGAGCCGACAAAATCGATGTCCTGCGACTTGCTCCAAAGAGTTTTCGCTTTCGGATGGACGGACGCAACCGACGCGAGCGCATTCCGCGAGAAGGCGGACAAATTAAATTCGCTGTAATTGGAACTCACCATAAAGAGGCCGCCCTTGTTCAGGAGCGTGGCGCAGTCGGCTACGAGCGGCATCAAGTGTTCGCGCACGTTGAAGTTCTTGCCCTTGAAGCGGGCAAAGCTGGGCGGGTCAAGCACGATGGCATCGAACTTGAGGCCTTTCTTTTGCGCCCAGTGAACGTATTCAACGGCATTGCCTCTGAAGAATTCGCCCTGCTTGGGTTCGAGCCCATTAAGGGCGTAGTTTTCGCGGCCTTTGTCCAGAATCTTCGCGCTGATGTCGGCGTTCGTTGAAATATCGGCGCCACCTAGGCGGCCATGCACCGAGAAAGCGCATGTATAACTGAACAGGTTCAGCATACGGCGCCCTGCAGCCCGAGACCCCATCTCCAAACGGATTGCACGCATGTCCAGGAACAGCCCCGGATTCACCGTATCAAGCAAATCAATGTGGAACTTCGCAGAACCTTCGCGGACAACGCCCGTAGAATCTTCGGGACGGCCCACCAACACTTCCATCGGCGGGTTTTCCAGCGACTTGCCGGAACGGGAAAGGCGTTCCTTTACCACAAGGCAAACGGGAGAAAACTTCTGCGCAATCGCATCGGCAATGGCAGGCTTTTCACGGAGCAATTCATCGCCGAAAAACTGAATCTGATAACGGTCTCCGAACTTGTCGAGCGTCATGCCGGGGAATCCATCCGGCGCCCCATTCACAATGCGAAAAGCCTCAGTAACCCCCAGCAAAGGAGCACGTCTTTTATAAGCAGCATCTAGTTTTTCGGCAAAATTCATAAGCATGGACTAAAATTACAAATGTGAGATGTGGGATTATCCATCTCACATTTCTCATTACACATTATTTATTAAGGATGACACATCGTGTCACTTATCCATGCTCTTGATTTGGTCCACGAATTCGCCGACTTCCTTGAATTCGCGGTAAATCGAGGCAAAGCGCACGTAGGCGACGGCATCGAGTTTCTTGAGTTCCTGCATCACCAGGTTGCCAATCTGTTCGTAGCTGACTTCGAAGTTTTCAGTCACGGTCAGGGCGTTTTCCACGTTAGTCGCGAGCTGTTCAATGTCGGCGACCGAGACGGGGCGCTTTTTGCAGGAGTTCATGATACCGCGCAAGAGCTTTTCGCGCTGGAACGGTTCATGTTCGCCGCTGCGCTTGATCACGGTCAGCGGCTGAACTTCGATGTATTCACGAGTGGTAAAGCGTTTGCCGCATTCGCAACATTCGCGACGACGACGAATGGACGACCCGCTCACGCGGCTGTCCACCACCTTGTCGTTATCTTTCTTGCAGAATGGGCAAATCATCTTAAACCTTAGTTGAACTTCTTGAATTCAGCGACGTTGGCCTTGAATTCAGCGAGGTATTCCTTCGCGGCAGCCACAACAGCTTCCGGAGTGTAACCGAATTCCTTTTCGAGCACGGCTGCCGGAGCAGAGGCGCCAAAGCGTTCGAGACCGGAGACCTTGCCAAAGCCACCCACGACCTGGGCGAACAGGAGCGGAAGGCCGCTGGACTTTGCAAACACCGGAGTCCAAGGAACTATCACGGATTCGCGATAAGCCTTGTCCTGAGCCATGAAGAGGGCCGGGCTAATCATGGAGACCACGCGAACCTTGAGGCCTTCGCCACGGAGGATTTCAGCGGCGTCGTGAGTCAGGAGCACATCGGAACCGTTAGACACGAAGGTCAGGTCCGGGCGTGCGGAACCGCAGTTGTCGCTCACGATGTAGGCACCCTTGCGGCATGCCTTGGAAGCTTCGTAGCGCTTGTCACCAGGAAGCGTCTTCACGTTCTGGCGGGTAAGGATAATCGCGGTCGGGCGGTCGTTGTTTTCAAAAGCCATTTCCCAAGCGGTCACGGTTTCGAAGGCATCGGCCGGGCGAAGCACCAGCATTTCGGACTTGCCGTCTTCGCGCTTGAGACCTTCGAGCAAACGGATCTGGGTTTCGTGTTCAATCGGCTGGTGCGTCGGGCCGTCTTCGCCCACGCGGAAGCTGTCATGCGTGTACATGAACTTGACCGGGAGCTTCATGAGGGCTGCCATACGGATAGCCGGCTTCATGAAGTCGCTGAACACGAAGAATGTAGCACAAATCGGATAGAGGCCGCCGTGCAGTGCGATACCGCAGCAGATGGCGCCCATGGTAAGTTCGGCAACACCCACCTGAACGAAGGCGCCCTTGAAGTCGCCTGCGCGGAAGATGCCGGTCTTGTTAAGGAAGGCCTGGGTGTTGTCGGAGTTAGAAAGGTCAGCAGAGCTGCAGATGCAGTTCTTCACGTTTTCGGCGAGGTAGCCGAGCACGGTACCGGAAGTGACGCGGGTAGCGACACCTTCCTTGAGTTCGAGGCCAGAAAGGTCGATCTTCGGAGCCTTGCCCGAGAGCCATTCCTTGAGGGTGGCAGCCTTTTCCGGGTTCTTGGCGTCCCAAGCAGCCTTGGCCTTCTTCCATTCGGCAACCTGCTTGCGGAGTTCTTCCTTACGGGCTTCGAAGCCAGCCTTCACGTCGTCAAAAATCTTGAATGCATCGGCCGGATCGCCGCCGAGGTTCTTCACGGTTGCATCAGTAGAAGCGCCTGCTGCGTTCAGCGGCTGACCGTGGGTAGAAACGGCTCCTTCGAAGGATTTGCCGTCTTCGGCAATGGCGCCCTTGGCCATAGTGGTGTGACCGATGATGATGGTCGGCTTTTCGGTTTCGGCCCAAGCGGCCTTGAATGCCTTGCGGAGTTCTGCAATGTTGTGACCGTCGGCCACGTCAATCACGCGGAAGCCCCATGCTTCGTACTGCTTCTTGAAGTCGTGGCTCATCACGTCTTCAACCTTGCAGGACAGCTGCACCTGGTTAGCGTCGTAGAAGAAAATGAGGTTAGAAAGCTTGAGGTGACCGGCAATACGGCCCACGCCGTAAGCGATTTCTTCTTCGAGGCCGCCGTCAGAGACGAGGCATACGACCTTGTGCTGCAGAATGTCGCCAAAACGTTCGACCATGAATCGTTCGGCAATAGCGTTACCGAGGGCTACGGCATGACCGATACCGAGCGGGCCCGAGGAGTTTTCGATGCCGAGGGCGACTTCGACTTCGGGGTGACCCGGAGTGCGGGAGCCGAGCTGGCGGAAATTCTTGAGGTCTTCCATCGAGAGGTTGCCGAGCATGGCCAGTTCGCCGTACAGGAGCGCGGACATGTGGCCCGGGTCCATAAAGAAGCGGTCGCGGGCTTCCCAGTAGGGGTTTTCGGGGTCAAAACGGAGAAATTCCGAATACAGGAGCGTAATGGCGTCTGCTGCGCCCATGGCTCCACCCGGGTGACCGGACTTTGCCTTCTGCACCATGGCAGCGGAAAGGATTCGAATGTTGTCAGCCGCTTTTGTAACCAACGCGTCTTGCACTTTTTTAACCTCTCTTTAGAATTTGCGACCCAAATTTAACTTTTTTTGGCCAATCTCTCAAGGTAAGCAGTCAGAAAACACCTTATAATCTCCTTATAATTAACGAAACTTAGTGAAAAATGTTTTACCAAATCCATAGGAATATACGGCCGTTTTATATCTATTTTTGGGGCAGGAAAAACAAAGGTCTCTTAACATGTTAAAAAATATTTACAAAACAGTCTTTATCGCCTTGGCAGGTCTCGTCGGAACAGCCAACGCACTCGAAATCCGTCCTCTTGCTGAAATCGAATTCCCGACAAAAGTGAATATCGCTTATGAACAAGCGGGCAACAAGAATGACTCCAAGTGGGACACCGATCTTCTGTTCATGGGCGGTACCGAAGTTCTCTTCTCTCCCGTAATTCCTATCCGCTTCGGTGGCGGTATCGCTTACAAGAGCGCCCAGAAAAAGGGCGGCACGATTGTGACTCCGGCAACTCTCCCTATCTGGGGAACCATTTCTTACGATCCCATCAAGGGCCAATATGCCGTTTCGCCCTACATCGTTGCAAGATTAGGTACCCTTCTGCCGCTTTCCAGCAACGGAAACTGGTATGAAAAGCCTCTCAACTTTTTTGCCCAAGGCGGTATCGGCGTCATCCTGCCGTTCAACATCGGACTTGAAGTCAACTACGACTACACCACACTGCTCAAGTCTTACAAGAGCTTAGATACCCAGGCTAGGGCATCCTCCGGTCGCGTGGGCGTCATGATTTCTTACGGATTCGATCTCGGATCTAATAACTCGAAGCCCGAAGAAGAACCTAAGGGCTACGACGTCTCCTCCATTACCAACGAAAGCACAAGCGAAGAACCCGCCGAATCCCAGGAATCTTCCGGTTTCGACTACTCCGGCGGAGCTTATGACTCTTCTGAACCGGACACCACGGCAACGACTTCTGAAACGGATTATGGTTACGGCTATGGCGCCTCTGAAGAAACTCCGGCTGAATCTACCGAAGACACCGCAAGTGCCCCTGTAGCAGAAGAAGCCCCGGCAGAAGAGAGCGCCGCTGAAGAACCGGCTGCAGAAGAAGCCGCCGCAGAGCCCGAAGCTGTCGCAGAGCCCGAACCGGAACCTGAACCGGCTGCAGAACCCGCTCCGGAACCGGAACCCAAGCCCGCAGCAAAGAAGGCTTCGAAGAAGTCCAGCAAGAAGTCTAAGAAGTCTTCCAAGAAGTCCTCCAAAAAGTCCAGCAAAAAGAGCAAAAAGAAGAAGTAATGCTCACACAAAATTGAAAACTGAATAGTTAACAAAGAACTAGGCGCCCACGGGCGCCTTCATTATTTATATTTATAAAATGAAAGCTTTCATTACTGGACTTTTGAAGAATCTCGCCCACCCGGGAACGATTGTAGGCCTCATTGTTTCGATTGCTATTCCGTTCCTGATTTACCTGGGTCCGAACGTAGGTCACAAGGGCACCATTAAAAATCTTGACCTTTACCTGCCACTTCCGCTATTTATCATCCAGCTGATTGCAGCGATTGTTATTTTCGCTCTTTTGCATAAGGATTTTCGCGAATGGATCAAGGGGATTCTGCCCGAAAAGAAGATTTCGATCTTGATGATTGCCTTTACCGCGGCAATTACGATTTTCGCCGGCACCCAGATTGAAGCCCGCCACCGCGTGCAAAGCGACGAAAGCGTATTCATGTCAGTCGCCCAGAACATGTACTACAACCATGAATCGGGCACTTGCAACCAGGGATTCTTCGAAGACGGCAAGCTGAAATGCGTAGCAACCTCCAACAGTTTCAAGACCAAGGGACTCGCCTTCCTTTACCTGCTCGGCATGCCGCTCTTGGGCAACAACCTGCACTGGATTTTCCACATGGAACTCTTGATGCTCCCGCTTGCGGTGCTCTTGATGTTCCTTGCGATTGTCGCCTGGACGCGAATGCCCTTGCTCGCTTTCTTTGCAGCTCTTTTGACAGCGCTCCAGCCCACGGTACTTTTCCAGTTCCGCGCCATGTCGGTGGAACCGCTCTACATTTTCCTTTCTGCCCTTTCACTGTTGATTTTCAAGTGGGCCTACGACCGTAACACCGTCAAGCACTGGGCGCTCCTCGCTCTTTCGCTCGCGTTCTTTGCACAGACCCGCCAAGAAACCGCATTCTGCCTGCTCGCTTTTATCGTATTCGCTCTCCCCAAGCTCCTCGACAGCAAGAGCGCCAAGGCACCCACATTCTTTGTAACTCTTTCTCTCTTCTCGGTTCCGGCGCTCCTCACCATCAGTTACTTCCAAGGTTTTGGATTCCAGGGTGGAGAATTCGATGCCCACGGGCATTTCTTTGAAGACCTCGCCCGCAACTGGGAAGAAATGACCAAACCGCTCAACAAGAACGGCGAACTCGAAAACCCCTTCCTCACCTACTTTAATTACCTGTTCGCCATTGGCGCCATTTACCTGGTAGTTCGTGCAATCTGGGGCGCCAAGAAGAAGGAATACTTCTACCTTGAAATCCTCGCTTTCTTGCTCCTGTACCACATCCAAACCTACATGATCCTTGAAAACGTCTCAGGCGATTTCAGCATCCAGATCAACCAGCGTTACAGTTTGGTCATGTTGCCGTCGATGGCTTTTGTCGGCGCACTCCCGGTAACCCACTTGGTACAATTGCTGATCGGTTCCATGAGCACCAAGGACGCCAAGCAAAACGCGATGACGACCGCCCTGGTTACCCTTGTTGCAGGCATTATCTTTACCGGTTGGACCTTCCACTATAAAGAAGACTTCAACAAGAATATCATGTACAACCGTAACCACCTGACCATCGAAGAACACGAGATTCTGGGCTGGCTCGCAGAACAGCCGAAAAAGGAACGCATGTTCATTTACGGTCGCCCCTGGCACTTTATCGGTTACGGCGTATCGTCTATCCATTACGACCGCGCACGCCAAATGAGCACGCTTGACCTCAAGAAACTCATCGACAAGTACAAAGGCGAAGTCTACTACATTCGCGGTCTAGATTGCTGGGACAGCCAGACTTATCACAAGAAGGCCGTAGAACACCGCATTGCTACCACCTGCGATGTATTTGAACGCGACATGGACTTGGAAGGAGTCAAGAACATCCTGATTACGAACAACTACTGGGTACAAATCGCCAAGTTCAACGGCCGCAAGGAATTCAACCCGCAAAAAATCATAGCCGTAAGCGACCTTGAACTAAGAGCCGCCTCCGAGGATTCCACCAAGCAATCACTTTTCTACCGATTCAACCTGAACGAAACCGCAGCCGTTGCAAACCAATGGGACTACACCATTCTTTTCGATGGCGACACCATTGCTCACAGCGCCTACTCTAACGGAAGCTTTAGCGGAAGCATCGCTAATGACAAGTTAAAGTCCGGCTACAACCAAATGGAATTCGTGGTACAGAATCGCGAAAACGGCAAGCTCATGGCCGACATCCAGAAATTCTACTTTAACAATGCCGCAGGCGCCGTGCAGCTGACCGAAATGCCTTACGTAAGCCACAAGCAAGCTTGGGGCAAACTCCACAAGAACACCTCGCTCGAAGGCAACACGTTCAAGGTGGGCGGCAAGCTCTATAACGAAGGCTTTGGCACGCACGCCTCTTCCGAAACGGTATTCAATATCGAAGGCAAGTACAAGACCTTCAAGATGGGCTACGGCCTCGACGAAGAATCGCTCTGCAGCGACGGCGTGCAATTGCAAATCATTGCCGACGGCAACGTGATTCACGACAGCGGCCGATTCGTTCTCGGCAATTTAAAGGTTGCCGAAGTGAATGTCGAAAACGTGAAGACGCTTACTATCAAGACCAACTCGTTTGAAGACATGGACTGCGACCACGTCGACATCATCAATCCCGCGCTTATTCCCTAGGTAAATCATGCTGTTATCTGTAATCATTCCTGTTTTTAACGAAGAAGAAATCGTCGCCGAAACCTACCGCGTTCTCGAAGAAGAACTCAAAGACATCGAGCACGAACTCATCTTTGTAAACGATGGTTCCAAGGACAAGACCCGCGAAATCGTAGAATCGCTTTTGCCCCAGAATCCGAACAACAAGATTATCAACTTTAGCCGCAACTTCGGTCACCAGGCCGCATTCAGCGCGGGCCTCGACCATTCTACGGGCGATGCCGTGGTGATTATCGACGGCGACCTGCAAGACCCGCCGAGCCTGATTCACGAAATGCTCGAAAAGTGGCGCGAAGGTTACCAGGTCGTTTACGCCCAGCGCAACAAGCGCAAAGGCGAAACCATTTTCAAGCGCTTTACCGCCTTCTGTTTCTACCGCCTGATTGGCAAGCTCACCAGCATCGACATTCCGCCTGATACCGGCGACTTCCGCCTGATGGACCGCTGCGTGGTGAATCAGCTGACCAACCTGCCCGAACGCAGCCGATTCTTGCGCGGGCTCGTTTGCTGGGTCGGATTCAAGAAGATTGGAGTCAAGTACGACCGCGCCGAACGTACCGCAGGCACCTCCAAGTACCCGCTCAAGAAGATGGTGCGTCTCGCCCTCGACGGCATTACCGGTTTCAGTTCCGCACCGCTCAAGATTAGTTTCTACGCTGGATTGTTCGCAACCGTCGTCGGTCTCGGCGTGTTGATTTGGTCGATCCTCGAAAAGTTCCTCAGCCCCGCGACAACCGTTCCCGGATGGGCATCGCTCATGACAGCCATCGTATTCTTCGGTGGCATCCAGCTGATGTCTATCGGCATCATGGGTGAATACATCGGTCGCATTTACGACGAAGTCAAACAGCGTCCGCTTTATATTGAAGACAAGAAGTAAACAGTGATTAGTGATGAGGAATGTGAAATGAGAAATGCATGACGAAACATTACACATTACACATTTCACATTTCACATTGAAATTGATTGCAAGAAGTTAAAAGGTTTTTATGCGCAACAAATTATTCGTTATGAGTGCCGCTAGCGGCGCAGGCAAGACCACCCTCAAGGATTTGGTCATCAAGGATTTTCCGGACATCAAGTATTCCATTTCGGCCACCACGCGCAAGCCGCGCGAAGGCGAAGTTGACGGCGTTCATTATTTTTTCAAGACCAAGGAAGAATTCGAAAAGCTCATTAAAGAAGACGGCCTGATCGAATGGAACGAAGTCCACGGCAATTACTACGGCACGCCCAAGAGCTTTGTCGAGAAGACGCTCGCCGAAGGCAACCGCGTGATTTTCGACCTTGACGTTTTTGGCAAGGTGAACTTTGACAAGGTCTACCCCGACGCTACCGGCATTTTGATTTTGCCGCCGAGCGAAGAAGAACTTGAAAAGCGTCTGCGCGGTCGCGGTACCGATTCCGAAGAAGTGATTCAGCTGCGCCTGAAGAACGCCAAGAAAGAAATGGAATTCGCAAAGACCCAGGGCAAGTACGAATACGTCATCATCAACGACGACTTGCAGCGCGCCGCTAACGAACTCCGCGAGATTTTAAAGAAGAAAGACTAAAGCTTGATGCTCGCCCGTTTGAGGCGATCATTCAAGGCCATACCGACTCCGACATTCGGAATCGGGTCTACCAGAATCAAGTCGTACCTGGGGTCATCCAAGTCATGCATGTAGGCGTACAGTTTTGCTGTCGCCTCTAGCATATTGCCCGATTCAGAGAGATTGAGAGTTGCGGGAATCACGCCGGGGGTATTGCCGAAGGCAATACGCACGCAGTGTTCCGGCAGCGTAAAGCCAGCAGGAATTTCGCCATAGAGCAGCGGAACCTGCGGGCGGTAGTGCGTATCGCACTGCCCCGGCGCCGCCATCGCTTGCCCAGGCTTAGAGGTAGATTCCTTAATCTTCACGTCACCGATGACTTTTGCAATCATCTCGGGCGTAATCGCCCCCGGTCTCAGCACCGTCGGCTCGCCCACTAAAGAGACAATCGTGCTTTCTACGCCCACGTTGCAGGGGCCGCCATCGACAATGCCTGCAAGGCCACGATCGGCCAGCTGTGCCGCTACATGTTCGGCTGTCGTCGGGCTCACATGCTTGAACAAATTCGCGCTAGGAGCAGCGAGCGGCACGCCCGCCTTCCAGATAATTTCTTGCGCCACCGGGTGCGACGGGAACCTCACCGCTACAGACGGGAGTCCACTCGTACACAAATCCGGAATGCATTCCTTCTTGGGCAGAATCATGGTCATGGGGCCCGGCCAATAGGCCTTCGCCAACGCATACGCCGCCTCGGGAATATTTTCGGCAATGTCAGCCAACTGCGAAATCTCGCAAATGTGAACAATCAGCGGGTCAAAAGTCGGGCGTTCCTTAATCGCAAAAATCTGCGCCAGGGCCGACGGCAAATAAGCATTACCCGCAAGGCCGTAAACAGTCTCGGTCGGAATCGCGACCACCTGTCCATCGTGGAGCAGGCGCGCGGCATCGTCAATACTTGTCCAAGGAGGAAATTGCATGATAGACCAAAAATAAAAAAATCGCGAGACATGCTCGCGATCAAAAATTGATAAAAGAAGATCCCGGCTTAAAAGCCGGGATGACATTGAGGACTAAGCTTCTGCCGGAGCGGCTTCTGCTGCCGGAGCTTCTTCCTTGTCCTTGCGGCCAAAGGCAAACACCTTGTCGCAAGCAGTATTGAAGCGCTGCCAGGTCTTTTCGGAATGTTCGCGAGGCACGGCGCCCACTTCCTTCCACAAACGACGCAAGTGCTTCACCTTGTTCATCGAGGCACCGACAGTCTGTTCGTTCAAGTCAGTCAGCAAGTCTTCGGCCTGTTCGCAGAGCAACAGCTTTTTCTGCAAATTGTTCTGGCGAGCCTGTTCCTGAATGTCGAGCTGGTCGCGACGGCGGGTAAAGAAGTCATCGCAAGCTTCGCGGAACTTCTTGTACAAGTCCATGTCTTCCAAACCGCAGAATCCAAGTTCACGCCATTCCTTCTGGAGTTCGCGAACAGCGTCAGCAAGCTGGTTAGAGCCTGCGCTTTCGGCAAACTGGCGGACCTTTTCGATCATGGCATTCTTCTTTTCCTTAATCACGTCAAGACCTTCGGCCAAAGTCGAATCAGCGTGAGCGAGGCGTTCGAGAATCTTGTTGTAAACCGTATTGTAGCGGTTGCTGATAGATTCAATCGCTTCCTTCGGAACCATGCCAATGGCCTTCCATTCCGCTTCCATGGCCTTGAGTTCGTCAAGCGTACCCTGGGCTGCAGCTTCCATGGCTTCGAGTTTTTCGCACAGAGCGTTCTTGGCATCCAGATTCTTCTGCTTCGAGGCATCCATTTCTTCAAAATGGGCGCGTTTCTTTTCGAAGAAGCTGTCGCATGCGGTACGGAAACGAGTCCAGATTTCGTCGGACTTGCTCTTCGGCACAGGGCCAACGGCCTTCCAGGATTCCTGAAGCTGTTTTAATTTGTTCGAAGTTGCGTTCCAGTCGTTGGATTCCTTGAGGGCTTCGGCTTCCATGCAAAGCGCCACCTTCTTTTCGTAGTTGGCTTCGCGGTTTTCGTCTTCAGCCTTCAGGTTTTCCTTATGCTGTGCATAGTAGGCAGTCGTTGCAGCCTTAAAGCGTTCGGTCAAGGCAGCCACATTTTCCTTAGGCACCATGCCAATGGCCTTCCACTGTTCCTGGATTTCCTGCATGGCCTTGTACTTGTCCTTCCAGAACATTTCCGTGTTCTTGACAAGTTCTTCGATCTTGGCGCAAAGGGCTTCCTTGTCGGCCAAGTTCTTCTGGCGTTCCGCATTCATCTCTTCGATAAAGCCGGCGCAGTTTTCCTTGATCTTTTCGTAGTTGCTCTGGAAGTGGTCACGGTATTCCTGCAGCTTGGCGGCAGAGATAGGTCCGATTTCTTTCCAGCGGTTCGTAATATCCTTGAGTTTGGCAAGAACAGCCTGGCTGCCCGGTTCCTTGGTCAAGGCATCCATTTCAACGAGCAAGTCGTCGCGGTCCTTTTCGTTATGCCAGTTTTCCCACTGCTGCATTTCCTGGAAGCGCGCCGTAGCGGCCTTGTATTCCTGCCACAAGTCGTGATACTTGAACTTGTTTTCGCCCACGATTTCTTTCCACTGCTGGTAGAATTCGCGAACCTTCTTGTTCAAGTCGCGGAAGTCTTCGTTTTCGTCGAGAGCCTTTACCTTTTCGATAATAGCCTTGAGCTTTTCGGAATTGGCTTCGAAACGCTTCTGGGAATCTTCTTCGTATGCAGAGATCTTGTTAGAGAGCGTGTTGCGGAGTCCGTTGTAAGACTGCAACATCGGGTCTTCGCCTTCCAGCAGCGGAAGCTTTTCCCATTCACGCACAATGGCGTGCAAATGCTTCTTGGTCATGTCGTTCACGTCGGTGTCTGCCAAGGCCTTAAGGCGTTCCAGCAGTTCCGGTCGCACCGATTCGTCGGTCGCTTCGGGCACGTCCACGACGACTTCTTTAACCTTGCGCAAATCCTGCACCTTGAAGGTGGCGTTGTTGTAACGCTTGGTCCAAGCGGAATCCATCAGGGACTTGCTTTCGGCACATTCAGCGAGAATGGCATCCACGCGTTCGGCGTTGTCTGCCACCTTGTTTTCAGAAATCAAGGTTTCGAGTTCTTCGAGAGCTGCCGTGAGAGAAGCAATCTTTGCCTGCTTTTCGGCTTCGGCCTTTTCGGCTGCGATGCGTGCGGCATCGGCTTCGTCGCAAAACTTCTTGAAGCTTGCATAAACTTCGTCAATCGTCGCCTGCTTGTCGCCCATACCGAGCTTAGCGGCTTCTTCCATCAGAGATTCAAACTGGGACTTGACAGAGAGGGGTTCCTTCTGTGCTGCCAAGAAATGAGCTTGCTGTACAAGAGCTTCGCGCTTGCTTGCCAAGAGTTCGGCCGCCTTCTTACCGTTGTCTTCAGCTTCTTTTCTTGCGCGGATACGTTCACTTGCAGCCTTACGAACTTCGGGCTGTCTGGAGCTCTTTGCGATATCCTGGAGCAAGGAGTCGGAGGTCACCTTGCGTGCAGCCGTCATCGCGATATCTTCGTCCAAGTCGCGGTTAGCGGCAAGGGCCAAGATAGACTGCTTGGTACAAATCTTTACGAGTTCGGCACGAACGAGACCTGCGGTGTTCACACCCTTGAGCAAGTCTTCGGCATAGTGCGTATCCTTAATGTCTTGCAGATAAGCGAGATCCTCGGCACTCGGTTGAGCCTCGGTTTTAAGCTTCTTGACCACTTCTTCCAAATAACGAGTCTTCGCGATACGCTTCACTTCTTCGTCGGAATCACGTTCTGAAATCTTTTTCAGAGTAGCAATGATGGACAACTTCTTTACGGCAGCAATCCTTACAGAAGCATCGGTATCGGATTCGGCAATACGTTCCAGGACATCCTGGTTGTCCGCACCCAATTCAGCGATCGCTTCGAGTCGCTTTTCGGGGTTGGAATTTTGCCACTTCGGTTTAAAGGCGTCAAATAAGCTCATAGAGATCTCCAATAGTATGGCAACTCCCAAAGGGGAATTGCATACTATAATCTAACAAAAAAAGTTTTTTGAAACAAAAAAGATTGAAAAATAGGCGCTTTTTGCGGTATTAACTATCTTTTAGCCCGTGACAAAACGAATCCCAAAACTTAGCGCCCCAGAAGAGGTACATCAGAAACTCAAGTCCGAATTGTTAACGGATTTTTGCGAAGTGTACATTCCCATGGCCCCCGATGTATACACCTACGGAGTGCCCGCAGGCATTAGCCTTGTGCGCGGAGACGTTGTATGGGTTCAGTTTGCCACCCGTAAAAAGCCGGCCCTCGCCGTGGTCTCTAAAGTCCACCAGGACCGCCCCAAGTTTGACGTGCGCCCCGCTTACCCGCACCAGTCCGGTTACCGTTTTAGCGAACGCTACATGGAAATGCTCGAATGGACGGCACGCTATTATATCAGCACGCCCATGAAGGCGCTGTTCGTGTTCTGGCCCAGCGATTTCGAGAAGTACCTGGATGCCTTAGCATTTGCAAAGGGGGAAGCCTCCCCCTCGCATGAGCCCCAAGGGTCTCCCGCTACCCCCTCTGCGGGGAGCCACCCCGCAACGCCCCCGAACGCTCCGGCGTTAACCTTAGAACAAACTAACGCATTCAACACGCTTTGCGAAGAACTGAACAAGACCGGTTTCCGTGGCGTATTGCTTCACGGCGTCACCGGTTCGGGCAAGACCCGCGTTTACCAGGAGCTCGCCCGCGAAGCCCTCAAGCAAAACAAGAAAGTTTTAATCCTCGTGCCCGAAATCGGGCTTACCCCGCAAACGCTCAAGCGCTTTGAAGATTTTCTGCAAGTTCCGATTGTGGTTTTGCACTCGGCGCTTTCCGCCCCCAAAAAGCGCGAAGGCTACGTCTCCATTTTGAAGGGCGATGCGCAAGTAGTTCTCGGCACCCGCAGTGCCATTCTTGCGCCGTTTGATTTCGACCTGGTGATTCTCGACGAAGAGCACGACACCTCCTTCAAGCAGCAGGATCCGGCGCCGCGCTACCACACCCGCGAAATGGCTTTCCATTTGGCGTACAAGTACGGCGCCCTCGTGGTTCTCGGAAGTGCCACGCCTTGCCTCGAGACATTCTATAACGCCCAGGCAAAAAATTTAAAGATTGTCTCGCTCAAGGAACGCGCCACGCAGGCGCCGCTCCCAAAAGTGCAAATCGTAGACATGGGCAAGATGCGCCAGCAAAAGGGAATTCTCCTATCACCCACGCTGCGCGAAGCTTTGACCGATTGCATTGAGCGGGGCGACCAAGCGATTATCCTCATGAACCGCCGCGGCTTTTCGAAGATGCGCGTGTGTACCGAATGCGGCGAGACGCTTTACTGCAAGCATTGCCACATTCCGCTCGTATACCACAAGCAATACCGATCGCTCATGTGTCACTACTGCGCCGCCCTTTACCCGGTGAACACACCGTGTAGCGCCTGCGGCGCCGAAACTTACGAGTTTGTGGGCGGCGCCATCGAGATGCTCGAAGAAGAAATTGCCGAATGGATTCCGAATGCGAAGGTGATTCGCATGGACCGCGACACCACCCAGAACGTGGGCGCCAGCGAAAAGATTCTCGATGCGTTCCGCAACCGCGAATACAACATTCTGATTGGAACGCAGATGGTCGCCAAGGGCCACGACTTTCCGGGCGTGCAATTAGTCGGGGTCGTTGGCGCCGATAGCGGGCTCGGCATTCCCGATTTCCGCTCCACCGAAAGGCTATTCCAATTGCTCAGCCAGACAGCAGGGCGCGCGGGTCGTGCCGGCGGCGAAGGCCAAGTGCTTATCCAGACGCTCAAGCCGTCTGAACCCATCATGAAATTTGCCGTGAATCACGACTTCAACGGATTCGCGAATAAAGAAATGGAAGACCGGCGCGCCGCCTTCTACCCGCCCTTCTGCAAGCTTGTAGAAATCAGCTGCGGCAGCCGAGACGAAGACTTGTTGCGTCACACCGTCGAACGGCTCGAAGCCCTTCTCCGTGCGAACAAGAACCTCATGGTGCTCGGCCCTGTGGATGCATTCGTGCCCGTCGTGCAAAACGTACATTGGGCAAAGCTCTACATCAAGACACAAGACCTCGCCCCCGTCCGCAAAATTCTGCATCCCATCATAAACGCACCCAAGCCCTGGGTGCAAAATGTGGAGATTAAGGTAGAAATCGAATAAAGAATCTCCTATAAAAAGGAGATGCCCGTCTACACGGGCATGACAGATAGGCTATTACAGCGGGAACTTCGGATAGTTCTCGCGAACGTACTTGCTGGGGTAAGCGTTAAAATGCCACCACTCGCTGCCGAGCGGAACCCAGCCCGCCCCGCGCATGATCTTGCGAAGCTTGTTGCGGTTATCCACTTGCTGCTGCGTAAGCCTGCCGCTCTTTAAAGCTTCCGCTTCGCCGACTTCGCCCGCGCAGCGTTCAAACGAATCAAAGTCCGTGCCCATGTCAAGCAAGTTGCCATCGGCATCGGTAATGCTCAAATCCAGCGCCAAGCCAAAGTTATGGAGCCCGCCCGTGGCCGGCGAAGACACGTAGGCCGAATAAGGCGTACCGCGCACGGTCTTCCGCAAAGCCTCTTGCGCATACAACGGCCGCGAGGCGTCAAAAATCACAAGTTCAGAGCCCGGCATTTCGCGTTCCATAATCTTCACGGCCTTGCGGAGTTTTGCTGCAGCATCCTTATGCACAAAAGCGCGCTGCACGCCACAATACAAATCGTGCCCCGTTACATTCTCGAAGGTGGCGTAACGCAAGTCCATGCGCACGCCCTTCAGGCGCGTGATTTCGACCATGTTGGAATCAGCCGTCGCAAAAGCGATCCACTTCTTGACGGAGCTGCAATAGCGCAAGGGCTTTTCGGGCTTCGGCGGAACAAATAGAGAATCCGTCTCATGGGCAAAAGCCATGGCACTCAGAAAAAGCGCTGCGAGAAGAATCCTTTGAGCCACTAAATTCCCAATTGAACTTCGACGCCGAATTGCACGTACAGGCCCATGCCCTTGGCAATGAACGGCACCAGGTCGTAGCCATCGGTAATGTCATCGTTATTGTCGCGAGTCACCCAAGAACGTTCGCGGGCGTTTTCGCTACCCAAGAACTTAAGCGCACTCACGTCCAAGTTAGCAAAGATGTTGTCCACTTCCACGAAGAATCTTGCCGTCCTGAAGAAGCTATTGTTCTTGCCGATCAAGTCAAGGTTCACGCGGGCATCCGTGCGGAACATGTCCGTATAGTCATTGAAATCCTTAAGGCGGCGAGTTCCATTGCTACGGTCCATGGCGTTAGAGGGCGTAATCTCGTAGTAGTACAGCGGACGGTGCAATGCCGCATGGTGCGTAATGATGAATGAAAGAATCGAATCCTTACGCGGATAATAACGGAAGTGAGAAAGAATATCCAGACGAGAGTTCGCTTCCCACGGGAGCGACTTGCCACCATCAAGTTCGTATTCACCGTACACGGAGCTCACGTTTGTCGCCATCGAGAAATGATGCGAGGTCTTGAGTTCCATGGTGGCAGAGGCGCCCGCCACCCAAGCGTAGTCAATCGGAGTCACGTCTTCGTACTGTGCAAATGCCTTGGGCATCGGGAGCAGCGGATCCGGGTAATAACGGCCAAAGCCGGAACCCTGCGCAATCAAGTACTTGGAATTGTAGCCCAAGCCGAGCTTGCCGGATACGCCCGATTCCAAGCGCCCCGTCAGTTCGCCATCGTCATAGTAAGGCTTCCAGTCGCTACGGTAAGCGGCATTTGCAATCAAACGCCAGAAGGCCGTATCGACCTTCGAAAGGTTCTGGTCAAAGTCGAACGAGGCGGTCGGCGCCGCTTCGCGTTCGCCCAGATCGGTCACCGCACCCACAGACAGAATCTTCTGCGAAAAGTCGCTCTGCCAGTTCATGCGGCCAGCACCCGACCAAACGCCAGCATTAAAGTCATCCGAAAGCGAGCCACCATAGTCCTGGTAGCTGCGTTCCACAAAGTGGTGTTCATAGAGCAAGGCCCAGCTCAACTTGGAACCCAAGATAGAACCCTTGAAGTTCTTGTCGGCACCGGCCGTCAAAGTCGTATGGGTCTGTTCGTAGCCATCGATGTAGGTCGCCGCTTCCTTGGAGTTTGCCGTATTGCGGAATCCCTTAGTATCGCGGAGCGTATCGCCCAGCACTTCGCGCACCACGCCGGCATGCACAGAGGTACCGAAGCGGGAATTGTATTCAGCGCCCACCACCAAGTACTGCTGTTTACCTTCGATAATGTCAATCGAGTTCACCTCGTTATAAGAGGTCGCGGTATCCTGGTGCACGCTATACTCGTCAGAGCTGTACAAGGTACGCAAGGCCCAAGTGTTGCCACTGCTGTCAGAACCATTAAACTGGGCGTACACGTCAAAGGCAGTCAGGTCATACGGGTCAGAGGTCTTCACGTTACAATCGCTACCCGAGCATTCCCCGCTGCGATCCTTGCGGAATTCGCTAAAGAACTTTTCGCCCATGTTCTTGAGCATTTCATCGTCAAGTCTGCGGAAAGAGAACCTGAAGCTGTCCCAGAAAAGCCACGGGGCGTCGACCACCACTTCTTGCAAGGCAATGCCAGCAGTGCCTCGCAGGCCCCAATCACCCTTAGTCTGTTCGGGGATGTACTGCACCGAAGTCGCAAGGCCCTGACCAATCGGGCCTTCGCCATAATGGTCATGAATTTCAATCGCGCTCAAGATATGCGGGTTAATCACCGAAAGGTTACCCGGGAAGCCCACATCCAGGTGGCGCATATTCGGCACGCGAAGTCTGCCCAAGTGGTAAGCCACGTCGCTTGCACGGGAGCCTTCGTAGTAAAGCGCACTGCTAAAGTCTTTCTGTCCCGAAATACCCGGCATCTGGCTCAGATGTTCCGTCACGTCAAAACGCATACCGGCAGCATCTTCGAGTTTGTCGAGATTCACCTTGCGTTCAAAGTTCCACTGTACCTTGTCGCCACCGCCACCAATCACGGTGCTTGTACCCAGGTTGCGCACGTCGGCGGTCGTCTGCATGGTGATCACCATGTCGAACAAATCCGCGAAATCTTGCAGTTCCACCTGCACGCTATCGAAGCCATCTTTTTTAAAGATAAGCACGGCGTTCTTGGAATCGGCAGTCAATTCAAATCGACCGTCAGCATCCGTTTCACCAAGCTTCTTACCCGAGACATAGGTAATCGTTGCATTCTTGATAGGCAAATCGGTTTCGGATTCCAGAACCACACCCACAATCAAGGTCGGGGTCGCGGCAAACACGGCAGCTGCAAAAAGCAGTACAAAAACAAACAGGGAACGAATTCTCATGATTCTTAAATTAGAAAAAACGCCGCCCTAAGTTCTCCCGACAATGAGCTATATTTACAGTATGCTCGATATTTACTTGGTACAAATGGAAGTCGCCCCGAACGACAAGGCAAAAAACTTCGCCAAAGTACGCGAATTGACCGCAAATGTCCATAAAGAGCCGAACGATCCCGTACCCGGTTTAATCATATTACCCGAAATGTTTGCCACAGGCTACCTGCCCCTGCACCCCGAATCTGCCGCCGAAGACTTCTCGACCAAGGATTCCGGCGAAACCGCCCAGCTTTTATATGAACTAGCGAACCAAACCGGTTGCTATGTCATGGGCGCAGGCATCGCATTTTCGAGCAGCAAGCTTTTGAACCACAGCAGCGTCTACGCCCCCGGCAACGCAAAAGAATTCGCCCACTACGACAAGCGCCGTCCCTTCTTTATGGAACAGCCCAAATTCAACGCCGGCGAAAAAGTTAATTTGTTTGAAATTCAGAATTGGAACGTCGCCGCGACCATCTGTTTTGACTTGCGATTCCCGGAGCTCTATCGCGACGCCACCAAAGCGGGCGCAAGACTCATCACGGTTCAAGCCGCATGGCCCGTAGAACGAATCGCCCACTGGAGAACCCTTCTGCAGGCCCGCGCCATCGAAGACCAGGTGTACATCGCAGCCGTAAACACCGCTGTCTACGGCGGAAACTCAATGATTGTAAGCCCTAAAGGCGAAATCATGGCAGAAACCGACGACAAAAGCGAATGCATCGTGCATGCACGCATTGAATCGGCACCGCAAGAAGAATATCGCAAAAAATTCCCTGTTTTAAGGGACATTTTATAATATAAAGTAAACAAATCTATACAAAGCAAATTAGAGTAATTTTCATCACATTTTCTCCAATTGTAAAGATTTGATTTAATTCACGGACTATCAACAAGTTAGCTTCAACATACCCAAAAAGCCGAAAAAAAAGGCATTATTTTTGACATTGAAATGTCAGAAATTTATTGTATCTTTATTGACATAAACGAATCGACAGTGTCTTAACGTGTGAGGTAAATTATGTCGAACACAAACAGACTCCAGTATGCGAAGGCGTTAATTAAGGCCGGAATCACTCGTGAACTGATTCTCAAAATCACAGCGATTTCGAGCTATCAGTATTCGCAGATTCAAAGAGAACTTGCGGCCTAAGGTTTCGTACTTTGAAAATGGTGTTGGTTATTCAAGCGCAGCCCGCCACCTCGAACGAGGAAAGGCAGGCTGTGCTTTTTAATTGCTATCGCGACGGTTCGCTTTTGCTCGAAGCCAAAGACGGCAAAAAGCCCGCCCGCTTTTACCTCAAGCCAGGAGACATTTTCCCGTGGGACCAGTTTTTGCCCAAGCTCCTTGTCAACTGGCAACTCTCTGACTACAAAGACATTCCTAAGGAATTCACGCCCGAAAAGCGCATTCCCGATTTCGTACTCGAAGGCATCCTCAAAGAACCTCTCGAAAACCAACTCAAGATTTTGGCCACCCTCAGGGCCCAAGGGTATTTCCCTCCGCTTAAGGCCAGAGGCTAATGTGAAATGAGATATGTGCGATGATTGAGGACATTTCAGAAAAACGCTGGTTCATGGGCAAAGGCCGCCCCATCCATTCTATCGAAAAACTCGACAGTTTACCCCTCGGCGGCACAAAAGTTTCGATTGTTCAAGTCCTTTTTGAAAACGGCGAACGAGATTACTACTGCGTCATCGAAGACGAATCCAAAATAGGCGCGGTACTCGCCGAATACTTCGGCCCAAAATTTCCAAAAGAAACCTTGCTGCACGCACAACCCCTGAATGCAGAGCAAAGCAATTCCGCTTTCTACTCCAAGGGTGAATTCTTTTTCAAACTGTACCGCCGTTTGCAAGTCGGCGAACACCCCGAAGCAGAAATTCTCAAGCACCTGAGCCAAAAAACGGCGCAAGGGCTCCCCAAAATCGCCCCGGATTTCTATAGCGATTTCAGCTACACAAAAGACGGCGAAACACGAACCCTCGGGATTCTCGAAGAACACATTCCTGACGCACAGAATGCTTGGGATTTGATGGTCCGCACACCAAATGAGATAACGCAATCCGGCAGCCAGATTTTTTTTGCAGACGCAGCATTCGAACTCGGGCGCACGACCGCCCAAATGCACAAGGCGCTCAAAGATCTAGAAGGCACGCCCGCGCAGGCCGAAGAAATTCCCTTCGACAAGCTCATCGGGCTCTTGAAGGCAAACGGGAAAGATGACCTCGTGCCGATTATTCAGAAAAAGCAATTCCTTTTCCAACAAAAAAAGGAGATCCCGGATTTAATCCGGGATGACAAGCAGAATGCAAGAGCACTCACACCGCAGCGTATTCACGGAGATTATCACTTAGGGCAGTTGCTTTATAAAGACGGCAAGTTTATCGTGCTGGACTTCGAAGGCGAACCCACCCGCACTCTGAAATACAGGCGCAGACTCCGCTCCCCCGCCGCCGACATAGCCGGCATGCTCCGCAGCTTCGCCTATGCCAGCGCCGTCCGCGGCGAAAAAGAATTCGAGCAAGTCACGGCCGAAGCCTTTTTGCAAGGCTACAGCCGTGAATCCGGCATTTCTGTATCGCAATTAAAAGAAGAGGCCTCGCCCTATGTACTGGGCAAGGCCATCTACGAAGCTTGTTACGAGCTGGAATTCCGACCCGACTGGTTCTGGATTCCAGAACGGGCGATTACAGCACCGTAATTTTTTACGGAGCTAATTTTCTTCTAGATCAAGCCACACATTTTCATCATCACAATTATCGCAGTTATCACAAGTGGATGCACAAAGCACCCTTTCATGTTCAAATTCCAGCACGGTCATCTGCGGTTTTAAATATTCTTTTTTCTGTTCGATTTTAATATTCATTGTGCACCCCTACTTTTTAATGACCTTTTTGCCATAGTATGCACCACGAGCCGTGGGTGCGCCATTCAATTTGCGACCCTTCAAGTCATAGTCACGTTTCATCTGGAACAACTCGCCAGTGCGGGTATTCATGCGCCCCACAAATGTTGTGTGTTCACCATCTTCATCATCATCAATCAGTTCAACATCTATTATTTCCGGGATATCAGAAATAATTGCGGATTCACCAAACGCGGCAGGACGAGGACTTGGACTAGAGCAAACAATTTTAACATCGGCATCTTTTTTACGGAAGTACGCACGCATTGCCGGAGCCGTAGAAGAGGTTGAAACCTTTCCAAACTTACCTTGCAAATCGCCTTCTCCAAACAGGGCGTAATAAAGGTTTACATTGGCATCGTCTTTCCACGTTCTGTATGAATAATTACCCGCAAAAAGCCAATTTCCTGATTCCCCCCAAACTTCATTGTTTCCACTCGTTTGGAAAGTAGCCTTATCACCTTTCAAATCAATATTCAAACTTGTATCACCTGCTTTCACTACAACTATATAAGGCGTATTTGCTGCAGGACGATTTCCGTCACCAATATATTTCATTTTCGCCCTCCACTGGCAACCATCCTGCACGACAGTTCTTAAACCATAGAACTTCGCATTAAATGTCGCATTGTCAGGCAAGGTAAAGGGCAATATCGTTGTCGCAGGAAGGCCCCTGTTGTCAAATTCGCGTTGATATTCAATAGAGCCAACTTCAATAGCTTCGGGAATATTTACAGTAGCCGAACCACTATAGTTACCATCAATAATGGCCTTATCACCAACAAACACAACAGGAGCATAAGGCATCAACAGTTTACCCTTAATAGCTGAAGATGTTAACGTACCTTCGTATTTATTAGCGGATTCATCTTTAAGTGCCTTACCCGAAACTACAGAAACAGAGCCAGAGTAACTACTGACATAAATATTATCCGTAAGATTTCTCCAACCAAGAGTTATAGTACCGGAACTAGCTAAACTACAGCCAGATTTAATACCATGATAACTACTTCCACCAGTGGTCACTGCATAAACTGAACCACCATTAATGGTAACGTCATGAGTAGCACAGATAGCATCTGTACCACTAGTGGTTGCATTAATTATGCCACCATTGACCGTTAGACTACTAACGTAAAAAGCCCTTCCATCAGGATCAAACGAAATAGAAAGAATGCCATCTTTTTTTCCGGACTGGTTAAGATTCATCGAACCAGTCTGTTCCCTTTGTCCATAAATCGTGACATTAGTAGCCTCAATGAGATTTGTTTTGCTACCACTCACATTTAGTGATGCGCCATCGGCAAGGATAAAATAGAGGTTTCCGCTTGACTTCAGCTGACTTGTATAGCTTAGGCTACCTTCAACCACATACCAACCACCAGAAGATAAACTACTAATATTCGTATTAGTATCTAATACGGTGCAATCATGCGTTTTTTCCTTTCCATCCTCATCAATGTAGGATACAGATTTAGTCGCACCCCAGCTATTCGCAGCCATCAACAGGGCAACAGGCAAAGCCAGTCCCACCCTCATTTTTGCATTTTTATTCATTTTAAAGCTCCCCTTTCAGCATAAGCTGAAAATTTTCTTACGCAAATATTACTTTAACAACGGGTTCCCGTCAAGGTTATAGCAAAAAAAGCCGGTCCCCAACACGGGAAAACCGACTTTTTTTTATGAATTGTTTTTACAGAAAACGTTAAAGAATCAGCATTCCATCGCCGTAGCTGAAAAGCTTCATCTTGTTTTCAACCGCCATTTTGTAGGCTTCGAGGGTATTTTCGCGGCCATAGAAGGCGGACACCAGCAAGATGAGGCTACTCTTGGGCCAGTGGAAATTGGTCAGCAAGCCATCCACAATCTTGTAGCGGTAACCCGGATAGAAGAACGCATGGGTCACGCCCTTCTGCGCTTTCACAATACCGTTGGCGTCGGCAATCGTTTCGACGACACGCGTACTCGTGGTACCCACCGTTACAATGCGGCCACCTTCGCGCTTGGCCTTGTTAATGATGTCGGCGTTTTCCTTGGTGAGCTCGTAATGTTCGCCATGCATCTTGTGCTGGGTAAAGTCTTCCACCGAGATATTCTGGAAGGTTCCCGGGCCCACATGCAGCGTGACTTCAGCAACGTAAACGCCCTTCGCCTTCAAGGCCTCGAGCATTTCTTCGCTAAAGTGCAAGCTCGCCGTCGGAGCGGCCACGGCACCGGAATACTTCGCAAAAATCGTCTGGTAAGCCTTCTTGTCATCTTCATCATCGGGGCGATCAATGTAAGGCGGGAGCGGCACGTGGCCTTCGCGATTCATCACCGCTTCGAGTTCCACCGGAGTCACTGCAAAACGCAGCACGCGAGCGCCGTCTTCCTTGATGTCTTCGACAACCGTCTTGACGCCAGCAATATCAAGTTCGCGACCAATCTTGAAAGCCTTACCCGGGCGAACTTGCGCCTCGTAGCGGGCAGAGCCATCTTCGGCGGGAATTAAAGCCTGCACCAAAAGCGTTTCGACTTCGCCGCCGTGTAAGGTATGGCCGTAAAGTCGGGCCGGAATCACCTTCGTGTTATTCACGACCAGGCAATCGCCCGGCTTGAACAAATCCACAATTTCAGGAGCCTTCAGAATGTGGCGTTCACCGCCATCCTTTGGGCAATGCAGAATACGGGTTTTCCCCTTGCCCGCCGTGCGGCTAGCAATCAGTTCCTTGGGGAATTCAAAATTATAGTCAGAAAGATTATGCGATTCCATTTTAGGCATCCATCTCAGCGAGAGCCTTTTTCAACAACTGTTTTACGTCTTCTTTAAGCGAAGCCGGTTTCAAAATGCGAACATCGCCCGCAACGCCCATCAACCAGGTCTTGAAATCCGGCGTAATGCGAAGCTTCATGTCCACGATCATATTTTTGTTCTTGTCGTAGCGCTTGGAAATTTCAGGATTGAAATGCGAACGTTCAAACTGCGTTTGCAACCACTTATTACGAATTTCAAGCGAAATGTCTTCGGGTTTGCCCGTGCCTGTATACTTGCCAAATGCGTACTTGTAATGCATGGCTGCATCAAAAACAAACTTAGGCATGGCATGGTTTGTTTCTTGCACATTCTTGATCTGTTCAAAAAGGTAATTCTTGAAAGTCTGATTACCCTTTTCGTCTTCTTCGCCAGCAATCAGGTACAAGGTATCCACGCGCATAATCACCTTGACCGGGTTCACTTCCTTGGTTTCTTCAGCAACTCCGGAATGGTCCGTGGCATGGCTATACTGGATCTTGATTGCAAAACCTTCGTGAATGGCCTTGAGCACACGATTCACCATGGTATCTTGCAACTTGTCGTCGCTGAACGGGCCGTAATCAAGCACATAGTCCGGGTCCGTCGAAATCGCATCGGGCTTAAAGTCTTCAGGATTCGTCGTCTGCATAGTCTTGATGACTTTATCCAAAAGCTTGACCGTCTTGATTTCAGGGGCGGCATTTGCAGGCAAGTTCTTCTTGATTTTTTCAAGCTGCTTTACGACTTCTTGATTAAAATTCGCTTCTTTATCGGTCTGGATAATGTAGAAGGTTTCACCGTTTTCCTTGAACTTACGGAGGCCACAATTTTCTTCGCTAATCACTTCCAAATGGCGGAAAATGGTACGCGGACCACAACCCATCAGACGAGCCAAGTCATTCACCGTCTGCTTGACTTTCAGCTTGTTTTTAATTGCGTTAATTTTTTCGTAACCGGTAGCCATAGGCACCTCCTAAACAATTCTTAAACGGTTTTCAATGGACGTCGTCTTCACATTCTTAAGGAGCGTCGCAAAGGCAAGTTCCCTTTGCAACAGAGAAGTCACGCTTCCTTCCAACAAATATCTGCGGTTATTGCAAGATATTCTAACGTTTGCGCCACGTAAAAAAGAACTCGCCGCAATTTCCGATTCCACCTTTTGGCAAATATCTACGTTTATCGGGTCGTAGACTTCTGTCACCAAGCAAATCAAGTCGCGTACGCCCGGAATTTCGGCCAAGCGATTGTCCAAGTCCTTGGGGCGTTCGTTTTCGTAGCAAAAAGCCTCAACCTGCACTCTTCCATCTTGCACATGCACCTTGCAATCGAACAAGCGAGTCGTCGAAGAATCCAACTGGTCGTACACAGATTTTTCAATCTGCTCATCAGTCATAAACGGCGGCACCACCACGCGGGTAAAGTCCACGCAACCGCGCACCTTGGGTATAGCGTTCACACACTTTACCACTGCCCGCTGGATAGACAGATTCTTGACAAGGCCATTCAGGTAAATAATGCCCTGCCCCGCTTCTATCGAAATCTTGTCGCAATGTTCCGGGAACACCTGGGCAAGTTTGCTCTGTACTGTTGCACACAGCTTTTCGTTCGACAGGTTCTGCGCCAACGGCGGGAGCGTAATAAACACCAGCGTATGGTCTTTCAGCAAAACTGCGAGTTTATCTTTTTCGCCATCGTTCACCAAGCCAACGGCCACACCGAACTGATTGCGAATGGCATGATAAATGCAATCACCCAAAAGCGTCTGCGCACTCTGAATCGGCAACAGGCGATAGCCTTCGGGAGACTCTTCGTCTTCTATCACGACTCTCGGTTTTTCAATTCTTTGATAAGGACCGCCATCATAAGTGACGATTAAAATCAACTTATCGGGAGTCTGGAATATGCTCTTGACAAATCCAGGTTTGGGCGTGCCTTTAAAATAGACCCAATCGCCCGCCTTGATGCGGTTGTAGCCGTAAATTTTGGTGTAGTCGCGATTGACATATTCCTTGTTGCAAAAAACGAACTCGTTCGAAAAAGCGACAAACATGGTGCCGCAAGATTCACAACAACATAAAAGAGGAATATGCGGGTCCATTCCCCCAAAGGTTGAATACGTCTCGCGGGCAAATATGCCGTGTTCCACTACCTTCTGGCAGCGTCGGCAAAAAAGCCTCTGAGAGTACAATCTGTGAGGGAACTGTTCGCGCATGTTTTACGGTTTACTTCATGAGCGGCATCGCCACATCCATGCGGCGGAGCACTTCTTCTTTACCGATAAGTTCAAACATTTCCCACAGGCCTGGGCCAGCGGTAACGCCAGACACAGCAAGACGCGGGGCACCCACGAGTTCACCGACCTTGTGGCCGCAACGTTCGGCGAGGTCGTAGAAACCCTTTTCGATAACCGGAGTTTTGAAGTCTTCGATGGAGGCGAGCATGTCGCGCACGAGTGTCGCCACTTCCTTGGAGCCTTCGCCGAAGTGTTTCTTGACACCCTTTTCGTCGTAGGTGGTCGGAGCGACAAAGAAGTACACGGCCATGTCGGCCAGGTCCTGCACAAAGTGGGCACGCGGCTTGAGCTGCTTCACGATTTCGTCGAGGCGAGCTTCCGGTTCCTTGGAAAGGTCGATACCCTTCGCGGCAAGGCCTTCCTTCATGATACCCTTAAGCATGCCGTCATCGCACAGGTGAATATGCTGGCCGTTCATCCACTGCAGCTTCTTTTCGTCGAAACTTGCGGACTTCGGGTTGATGCGTTCGAGCGTAAAGCTGTCGACCATTTCCTTGATGGTCATGACTTCGCGGTCATCGCCCGGGTTCCAGCCGAGGAGAGCGAGGTAGTTCACGAGTGTTTCGGGCAGGTAGCCAAGGTCACGGAAATCACCCACAGAGGCAGCGCCCTTGCGCTTGGAAAGCTTACCGCCGTTCTTGTCGAGAATCACCGGCAAGTGGCACCATACGGGCGGCTGCCAGCCAAAGGCCTTGTAAAGGAGTTCGTGCTTCGGCGTGGAGCTGATCCATTCGTCGCCACGGAGCACGTGAGTCGTACCCATCAGGTGGTCGTCCACGACGCTTGCAAAGTGATAAGTCGGATAACCGTCGCGTTTGATAAGCACGAGGTCGTCCAGAAGTTCATTCTGGTAGCTAATGTGGCCGCGGATCATGTCATCGAATTCGGTGACGCCGGTTTCGGGAACCTTGAAGCGAATCACTGCCTTTTCGCCGGCAGCGATGCGGGCTTCGGCTTCTTCGCGGCTGATGTTGCGGCAATGACGGTCGTAACCAGTGACCGGCACATGAGACTTTTCCTGTTCGGCGCGGACTTCCTGCAGGCGTTCTTCGGAGCAGAAGCAGTAGTAGGCATAGCCTGCATCCAGAAGCTTCTTAATTTCGCGGTGGTAGATGTCCAGACGTTCGCTCTGGAAGTACGGACCGCAGTCACCTTCGCAACCCGGACCTTCGTCCCACTGCAGGCCCAACCACTTAAGGTCGCGCATCAAGTCGTGCAATGCAGTTTCGTTATAGCGTTTGCGGTCGGTATCTTCGATACGCAGGTAGAACGTACCGCCCATGTGTTTCGCAAAAAAGTAGTTGTAAATAGCGGTACGCGCACCGCCCACATGCAAGTAGCCCGTAGGACTGGGAGCAAAACGGACACGGACGGGACGATTAGAATTGCAATTTTCGCACATAGAATCCTCTTTTTGTTTATTCCGTGTCAAAAAATAGCAATTTCAAGAAGAAAGTGTTTTTAACGCCGTGTCATTTTAAAGTTTTCAAAAGAGAATCAACACGGGAAGTAATTTTGGGAGCGCCCGCAGAGCACAAATGGTCAAAATCAAGCGCTTCCTCGTCTGTATAATCGTGTTCGCCCATTTTGTTTTCATCAAGTAAAGTGAAATTTGAATACGTGGTTTCGTATTGAGCAATTCGTTCAATAAGCGTTTTCGCCAAACTACGACGCAAACCATAACGGCCAAACGCTCCCGTTTCCTTGTATTTCGGGTTCTGCGGCATAATCAAGCCCACGACATGTACATCATGTTCTTTCGCCTTTTCAATTATACTTTCAAGCGCTTCAAAGCTATTTTCAATCAAATACATCTTGTCGTCATAATAAGTTGAATCCAAGGTAATTTCTACCGTATCGCCCCAGGATTTGCACTCGTTAGCCATAAAGCGTCCGCGATCGCCGAAATAGCGGTCATACTCCACCATCGAGATTGCATTTTCGGTACTTTCTAGCAAACCATCCGGGTATCCGTCTTTCCAATAATCATGATTTGCATCGTACACATAGCCCGGATAATTATAGAAGGTCGTCGCAAAGAAATTATCGCTTTCCGGGCCATCGGTCTTATACCAGAAATCGATATCCAGAGAAATCACGATGTACTTCAGTTTTTTCAAATGAGTAAACAAGTACCTATCGAGATAGTCGCGGGAGGAATAAATCGAGTTCGGCACATGGGAGAAATTCACCGCAAAAAATTCAGACGAGAACTCCTGCGGAGACAATCCGTTCAAAGGCCTCGAAGACCCAAGAATCGCCACATTCGCAGAATCGCGATAGCGCCATAATAGCTCCATATTATTCCGCATCATGTAAGATGCCAAGGCATCTTCGGGGTCCATATAGACCCCCGCGCTATCTTTATCAAGCGTTTTATTCTCTGTAACCGCCGGGTTCTTGTACGCCCAAAGATTCGGGTGCCAAAGTTCGTTGCCCTTAGCAAGTGCCACGACGCTACCATCAGACATATCAACCAGAACTATTCCGGTATGGGCCCCAAAACCATTCGCAAGCGTTGCCACAGCCAAACGACGGTCCACCGCCACCCATTCCGTATGGTCAAACGTAAAGCCAGTCGGAGAGGCTACCGATTGAATCAACTTACCGGTACTATCGGCCACAAAGATGTTTTGGTGCACCGAATACTTGGAACCCACATAATTTTTACCCGTGGCGCTTGCAAAATCAAGGAACAAAGTCTGCTTTTCGCCATCTTTTGAAAGCGAAACATTGCAAGCCTGCTCCCCATTGTACCAAATCGTATCGCGATCATTGACGCGGGCTCGCAAAAGACGTGCGCCCGAAACAGCCAAAAGGTTATCGTCACTGATACCGCCATGATAAGCGCCGTCAAAAAGTTTTTGCGGAGTGCCAAATTTTCCATTTGCGAAAGGCACTTGCCAAGTAGAATTAGACATGAACGTCGCTTCGTTCTTATTAACGCCGGCATCAGTCACATAGACAATTACCGTATCACCGTTTTCAAGAACGCGCCAGCGCGGAATCGCCGCACTTTCGACATTGAGCTTTACCAGATTAGAGCCGTCTTCGTTCAAATCGCGCACATAAAGTTCCGACTTTCCTTCAACACCCTCGTACTTGGTGCAGAAGGCGACTCGCTCTCCGTCGGGAGAGATTTCAGGATGGTAAGCTTCAAGTGTATCGACAATTTCTACAACAGAAAGAGTTCCATTGGAATAATCAATATAAGACAAATTCCCCGTTTCATCGTTGCGGAACACGAGTTTTGTTTTATAGGTGTCGGTGTACGAATAGACCGATGTCGCATTCGCCAGCGGAGTCACCTTGCTTACGGCAATGCGGCCATTGTCCCCCATCCATACAGCATTAGGGATATTACCAAAAGCCAAGCGGAAGCCGACATAATATTCTCGCGCTACAGATGTCACCGTGTAGACATCGCCACGCGAAAGCGTGTTAATGAGAGCCGCTTGATTGCGATAGCTACCACCCTTTACAACGCGCTGGCCAAGCGAGCCTCCGTCAGGAGCGCCCACAAAATTTGTCACCGTGGTATCGCGCAAGCGGCCATACCAGTCATTTACCCATTCCAGCGCATTACCTGCGATATCGCAGATTTCGCCTTCTTTGGCCTTGCCACAAACAGGGTGCAACTTGTAATCTGAATTATCGGCTGTCCAGGCCTTTTCTTGCGGATTCCAATCTTGGTTTGCAGCAAAAATCCATTCGGCCTCCGTCGGCAAAT
Organism: uncultured Fibrobacter sp.; assembly: GCF_900316465.1. NCBI lineage: Bacteria > Pseudomonadati > Fibrobacterota > Fibrobacteria > Fibrobacterales > Fibrobacteraceae > Fibrobacter > uncultured Fibrobacter sp. Next base: position 84,443 of record NZ_ONDD01000007.1, read on the forward strand.
GGATTGCCTTTTTTTCGGGCAAGTATTCAAAACCTTCCAAGCGAACGCAATGGTTTTCTGAATCCAGATATTTTTTCAAGTAAGTATAAGCCGTGTCAAAACCTTCGGACTTGCCGCGCTCATTCGCAAAAAGCACGGCATCGTAGTAGGTCAAATCGGTTACCGGCAGTGAATCATTTTCGCACTTTATCGTAAGCCCAATCGCAGGCGCCATCAAGGCGTTAAATTCACCGCAAGTCACTTCGCTCCTTGAAATCCAAAAATCATAACTGAACTTGACCTTCATGGATTCCAGGGAAACGGTTGCACCAGCAGCCTTCATCAAGAACATTCCCGCCGGAGTCTCCTCTTCTTTTGCAAGAGTGTCTTCGATATCAACGGGGTCTTTTACAGAAAGTGTATCATCCGGAATGACATCAACAATCGAATCGTCTTGAGACGTCGACTTGTCTGAATTGGAACAGCCCCAAAACAAGGCCGAAACCATACACATCAGAATCACACACCACTTCATATAACCATATATATATTTTTTATTTCTATATTTGCGCCGTTCAGAACATCTATAACCCTAAAATTTCGGGGAAAATCATGGAAACCTTAAATTCCATCTTAGATACTATTGACGGCTACGTGTGGGGAATCCCGCTCATTGCGGTCATCTTGTTTGTCGGAATCCTGCTCACAAGCCGCCTCGGCGTGCTTCAGGTAACAAACCTCGGCAACGCTCTGCGTTACATGCTCCACAACGAAAAGCACGGCGAAGGCGAAGTTTCAAGCTTTGCCGCCCTCTGCACCGCTCTTGCCGCAACCGTCGGCACGGGTAACATTGTAGGTGTCGCCACCGCTATCGGTACCGGTGGCCCGGGCGCACTCTTCTGGATGGAAGTCGCAGCCTTCTTTGGCATGGCCACCAAATACGCCGAAGGCCTTTTGGCTGTCAAGTATCGCAAGGTCGACACCGACGGCAAAGTGTTGGGCGGTCCGTTCTACTACATCGAAAGCGGTATCAAGGAACGTTTCGGACTCAACTTTAAGTGGCTCGCCGTTCTGTTCGCTGTCTTTGGCGTGCTCGCCGGTCTTCTCGGCATCGGAACCATTACGCAGGTCAACGGCATTACGTCGGCAGTAGCAACCGTATTCCCCTCTGGCGAATTCGTCAACATCGGCGGAAACTCTGTTTCTGTGTCTACCGCAATTGCAGGCCTTTTCTGCGCAGGCTTTACCGCCCTGGTAATTATCGGCGGCCTCAAGCGCATCGCCAAGGTTTCGCTCTACATTGTGCCGATTATGGCCATCTTCTACATTCTGTTCTGCTTGCTGATTCTCGGTTTCAACTTCTCCAAGATTTCGGGCGCTGTTGAACTGATTATCCGCGCCGCTTTCAACCCGAGCGCTGTAACCGGCGGTGTGGTCGGTACGATTTTCATTGCCATGCAGAAGGGTATTGCCCGCGGCATTTTCAGTAACGAAGCAGGCCTCGGTTCTGCCCCGATTGCCGCCGCTGCCGCAAAGACCAAGGAACCTGTCCGCCAGGGTCTCGTTTGCATGACCGGCACCTTTATCGACACCATCATTATTTGCTCCATGACGGGCCTTGCCATTGTGGTAACAGGCGCATGGACTCCGGAACTCGGCCTCCAGGGCGTAAACATCACCATGGAAGCCTTTACCCGCGGTCTCGAAAACCTGCCCGCAGGCGCAAGCGTAGCCCCCTTCATTCTGACAACGGCTTTGGTGTTCTTTGCCTTCACGACGATTCTTGGCTGGGCTTACTATTCTGAACGCTGCCTGGAATACCTTGTGGGTCGCGGCAAGAAAGGTCCCATTCTCACCTTCCGCTGGCTGTATGTGGCCGCCGTCTTTATTGGCCCGTACCTCACGGTGAGCGCCGTGTGGACCAGCGCCGACATCTTTAACGGTCTGATGGCTTTCCCGAACTTGGTCGCCCTGGTTCTGCTTTCTGGCATTGTTGCCCGAGAGACCCGAATTTTCTTGGACAAGCTCCACAACGGAAAAGTTGGTGACTAAATTTTAAAGTAACGATTGGATTTGGCAATGGCAGACATGAAAGGAAAATTCGCGGCAGTGCTCCCCGCCGGGGGACTCGGCAAGCGCATGGGCGGTAACATTCCCAAGCAGCTTATGGTTTTGGGCGGCAAGCCCGTTTACCGCTACAGCCTCGAAACATTCCTTTCGATGGATGAAATCGCCGAAGTCGTGATGGCTGTACCCGCCGACTGGAAAGATCATTTCGAAAAGGAAATTTTCGGCGACAAGGTTGGCGACGAGAATTTGCGCGAGCTTATCCGCACCAAGATGAAAATTGTCGTGGGCGGTGCAGAGCGCTGGCAATCTGTCGAAAACGGCGTGAATGCGCTCACCAGCGATGCCGAATTCGTGCTGGTACACGATGTGGCACGCCCCTTCATCAGTAAAGAAATCATCCACGACGTGTGTGAAACGCTTGTTACCAAGGGTAGCTGCCTTGTGGCAAAGCCCGCCGTCGACACCATCAAGATTGCAAAAGACGGCTGCGTGCAGCAGACTATCGACCGCAATACCGTATGGATGGCACAAACCCCGCAGGCAGCCTCGATTAAGTTACTGAAAAAGCTCTACGGGCGCATTGCCGCAGAGCCTTTAAACTTCACGCCCACCGACGAAGCCAGCATTCTCGAATACTTCGGCGAAAGCGTCTATATCGTCAAGGGCAACAACCTGAACGACAAGCTTACGACTCCCGAAGACTTCGAGATTTTCGCAAGCCGCGCCAAATAATTCTACACTTCCCCGCCGAATTCAAATCCGGCTTCGTCAATCGCCTTCTTGAGGGCGGTTTCGTTTATATCGTCTTCGTCATGCCACTCCACACGGAGTTCCTTTTTCGCGACATCGGCTTCAGCGGAAATCACGCCGTCTAGAACCATGACGGCCTTCTCGACACAAGCCTTGCAATGACTGCAATTCATGCCGTTCACGCGATAAGTTTTAACGACATGTTCGTCATGATGGTGATGTTCGTGAGAATGTTCATGGCAATGGCATTCGCCTTCACCGTGTTCATGGTGATGATGTTCATGGTGATGTTCTTCGCATTCGCAATGATCTTCACCTTCGCAGCAGCAATCATGTTCACCACAGCCGCAACCACAATGTCCGCAGCCACAGCCCTTGTGCGCAAACTTCGCATAAATAATCAACACGGCAAATACGATTGCGCAAATGTACTCGAACACGCCGAGCGCTCCGTGACCATGACATTCTGCAGAACCATGCGGGAGCATTGATCCAAGAAACGTATCCATCAGGAATGTGTCGACAATAAAGCCAAAGAACATCGCACCGAAAGCAATCGAAATAAGGTAGGCCGCGAGAGTACGCTTGCCAAAGGCCTTGCCCACCACCAGCATGCTTGCGATACTCGTTGCTGGGCCAGCCATCAACAGCACCAAAGCTGCACCCGGCGTAACACCCTTTTCAACAAGAGCCAAAGCCAGCGGAATAGATCCCGTCGCACAAGTGTACATGGGCATGGCAAGCACCAGCACCACCAACATGCAAAGCAGCGGGTATTCGTGCAAGAACAAGAAGAAATCATCCGGCACAAAAGCCGCAATCAAGGCGCCCAGCAAAAGTCCGATAATCAGCCACTTGCTCACATCGCCAATCATGTTCACAAAGCCATATTCAAAAGTTTCTTTCACCTTCTGCGCAAAAGACTTTTTCTCGTGTTCATCGTGATCATCATGGTCGCAAGAACAATGATCGCCTTCGCAGCCACAATGTTCATGCTCATGATGATGTTCGTGATGCTCATGCTCGTGAGAATTTTCAAGCACGGCAACACCCGTTTCAGGCTCGTTCTTTGTGACCAGATTAGTAAACACGCCGCCTAGCATTGCCGTTACAAATGCGGCCACCGGGCGCAGAATCGCAAACGGTCCACCCAAGAGCGAATACGTCGCCAAAATGGAATCCACGCCCGTCGCAGGCGTCGAAATCAAGAAACTCACGCTCGCGCCCTTGCTCGCCCCCTCTTTGCGAAGCGCAATCGAAGTCGGAATCACGCCGCAGCTACAAATCGGAAGCGGAACCCCGAACAAGGCCGCCCACAATACCGACTTAAAGTTCGGCTTCGCAATCTTTGGCACATACAAGTGATTCGGCACCCACACATGCAAAATGCCCGCAAGCAAAAAGCCGAGCAAAAGGAACGGCGCCATCTCCGAAAACAGCGTAATGAATTGCCAAATAAACTTTTCCAGAATATCTAAAACCGCAGGCATTTACTTACCCTTCTTGTGCAGAATATGCGTGAGACCCGTATTGAAAATCAAACCGATATGTTCATCATCCAGCGAATAGAACATCTTGCGACCGTCGCGACGCGGCTTCACCAAGTTCGCCGTACGCAGAATGCGCAACTGGTGGCTCACCACCGACTGTTCCAGGTTCAACTTTTCGGCAATATCGTTCACCGAGACTTCGCCCGAAAGTAGCAAGTGAATAATGCGGATACGCGTGGTATCGCCAAAGAACTTGAAGAACTCCGACAGTTCGAAAAGAACATCCATCGAGACTTCGTTTTTCGCATTTTTGATATATGAACAATTATTCATATTTTCATATATACATTTTTACCAGCGTTCCGTCAAGGTCAAAAGCCGAAATTCGTCCCATTTTCTTAAAAAGTTCCATCTTTTCTCCCCCATTTTTATATTTTTAGCCAAAAATTGAGGTTTTTTTAATGAAAATTGCAGTTATTGGTGGCGCAGGTTATATTGGCAGCCACACGATTATCGAACTTTATAAGGCAGGCCATTCCGTTGTCGCCGTCGACAACCTGGTGAACTCTTGCGATGAATCACTCCGCAGAGTCGCCGAAATTGTCGGACAAGAAATTCCCTTTATCAAGGCGGACGCCCGCGATGCAGCCGCCATGGACAAGATTTTCAAGGAAAACCACTTTGATGCCTGCATCCATTTTGCCGGGCTCAAGGCCGTGGGCGAATCGGTCCAGAAGCCGCTGGAATACTACGAAAACAACATGAACGCGACATTCGTGCTGCTGAACGCCATGCGCAACAACGGCTGCAAGAACATCATCTTCTCGTCGTCGGCCACCGTGTACGGTGACCCCGCAGAAATTCCCATCACCGAAAAATGCCCGAAGGGCGCCATCACCAACCCTTACGGCCAGACAAAGTCGATGCTGGAACAGGTGCTGATCGACGTGCAGAAGGCAGACCCCGAATGGAACGTGGTACTGCTCCGCTACTTCAACCCGATTGGCGCCCACCCGAGCGGCCGCATCGGCGAAGACCCGAACGGCATTCCGAACAACTTAATGCCTTACATTACGCAGACCGCCGTAGGCATCCGCAAGGAACTCGGCGTGTTCGGCAACGACTACGACACCCCCGACGGAACCGGCGTGCGCGACTACATTCACGTTTGCGACCTCGCCTCGGGCCACGTGAGCGCCCTGAAGGCCATCGAAAACAAGTGCGGACTCGCCATTTACAACCTGGGTACAGGTCACGGCTACTCCGTGCTCGACGTGGTGCACGCTTTTGAAAAGGTAAACGGCATCAAGGTGCCCTACAGCATCAAGCCCCGCCGCGCCGGCGACATTGCCACCTGCTACTGCAACCCCGAAAAGGCTTACAAAGAACTCGGCTGGAAGGCCCAGTTCGGCATCGAGGAAATGTGCCGCGACGCCTGGAACTGGCAAAAGAACAACCCGAACGGTTACCGCAAGGGGTAACGGTTCCAAAAGCCGCTTTCCGCAAAAAAATTCATTTTTTGCGGCACCTTCCCCTTGACACCTCCGCCCAATTATTCTATAATTGGGCAACCCCGCGGGAATAGCTCAGTTGGTAGAGCACGACCTTGCCAAGGTCGGGGTCGAGGGTCCGAGTCCCTTTTCCCGCTCTAAAAAAGAAACGCCACCTTAACGGTGGCGTTCTTTTTTATTCGCGTGAACGGGACTCGGAAACGAGAAGAGGGGCCGACTAAATAATGAGTTGCGCGAAGCGCGTGCGAATTATTTAGGAACTCACGCCCTAAAGGGCGGGAGGCCCGCCAGGGTGAGGAGCTAGCCGGTCGCAGACCGGAGACTAGCGACGAATCACTAAATTCTTTCGTGGGCGCAAGCCCGTGGAAAGAATTTAGGACTTTGAGCGAAGCGATAAACCCGTCAGGGCAGCAAGTCAGCCGCGCAGCGGAGACTGACGCAGCTGTCAATCCCTTTTCCCTATACGCCAAATCACATAATTTGTCTCATGCACGAAGTGCGAAGAGGCAAATTATGAGCTTGAGGCAAGCGCAGCTTGCATCGAGCCCGTAGGGTTAGACCGCAACCTTGCGCAAGCAAGGAATATTGCGGGCTAACAATCCCTTTTGACGCCTACGGCGTCCGCGGCGTCACTCGGTCATGACAAAATGCAAGCATTTTGTCGCGACACTCGTTTAGCACGCTTTTCCCGCTCTCAATCTTCCTACTTCCAACTCATGTTCAATTTGCGTTTTGTATTCGCGCAATCCGTCAAATACGAATCTATCAGCACCTGGTACGGAATACCGAGTTCCGCAGCCATATTCTTGAAATAATCGATTGTATCAGAATTCAACCTTATGGTTATCTGTTTTTTGAAGAGCTTTGCATAAGGATTCTTCTTGGCCTTCATTTTTGAAAAATCATATTCCTTCTTCATAAGCAATCTCCTTTTCTTGCGATCCAGATTTTCTCTATATAATTATAATATAATTACAAAAATAAAAAAAAGAACAACACCCAATGGGCTATTTAAGCACAGCCCGGTTTTTGTTTAAAATTAACGGATAACACTAAAGGATCAATAATCCTTTACGCAACGAATAGAGAACGCAGCAGTTTTAATAAATCTATTTTCTGAATCTCGCTGCAAATCCATATCTGTTGCACGAACAAATAAGCCTTTATACAAGTTTGCTTTTTCATCGTACGATTCACCGGGAACCCAATGAAAAGCCTGTTTCATAATTTGAGAAAACTCGTCATTTTCATCGTCATACAAACCCGCCGGCAGCAGAGAAAAACCTCTCGGATTTTTCACAATTCCATTCCAAACCTCCGAGCTAAGATAATCACTACCACTCATCGCCCCATGACCATCAATGGCCGCCACCCACTCTCCTCGATTCATAATATGCCACCCATCAGGGCAAATTCCCTGATGGACAACATACTCCGAATTATTTGGTACAAGAGTATTCCTAGACTCATCCGTCGTATTCGGGCATTTTTCACTTCCCATTTGAGAAGAATCACAAACAGCGGGGAAAGCCATAGCGGTTGCCCAGGTATAAAGCCCACCCCACCCATTTTCACAATACCAGGGATCGTCATCGTAACAATATTTGGTCGAATCACCTTGTTGATTTCCACCAGAAATCATCTTACCAAAATTCAGATTTTCCGCAAAAAACGTGAGTGTATCAGTAACATCGTCATACAGACGAATCGTTTTGTATACATGATTATCGCGCGGATCAGTAAATTCACCATAGCTGAGTTTGGCATTAAACTGTCTACTCATGTCATAATATTTGCTACTACTGGATTGTTGCACAACAGAGCTAGAAGACATCGGTATCCAAAATCCATTTTGACAGATATATTTCACCTGTTCCTGTGAAATAAACACAGTATACCCTTCTTCATCTTTTTCACATGGTGTTCCTGAAAAAGATTCTTCACTGGAGCTTACAGGATTTGGGACACTCGAGCTACTATTCTTACCGCTTACAGAACTAGAAGAATTCTTTTCTGCAGCCGAGGAACTAGATTTTTTAGAATCTTTCTGTGAAGACGAAGACGCGTCTTTATCTTTACCCGAAGAACCGTTGTCCTCATTGCTACTCGACGAGATTTCACCGATTGGATCGGGAGCGGAGCTACTAGATTCATCGCCACATGCAACAAACAAAACCGCAGAAAGCAACAGCGCAACAAAATATTTCACAAAAAACCTCCGATAACCTCATGAATTCGGGCAGAATGTAGCATTTTTTAGGGCTCAAGAAGTTGACGCAGACCTTCGTCAGCATGACAGTGGGCGGGATATGCCGGGGCGTTGCGGGGTGTCCCCGCAGTGGGGGTGGAGAGCAACGAAGTGCGAACCAGGGGGATTCTTCCCCCTTTTTATAATCCATCCGAATTTACAATAAAAATTTTATTACATTTCACCCTACCGATGCAAGACGAGAAATACATACTGGTAGATAGCGAAGAATCGCTGGCGAATTTGCTGGCGGATTTGGAGCTGTACGAAATGGCCGCCGTCGATACCGAGGCGGATTCCATGTACCATTATACCACTCGCCTTTGCCTAATCCAGATTACCATCGGCGAACACCACTACATCGTGGACCCGCTGTGTGGCCTTGACCTGGCCCCTTTGTTCAAGGCCCGCGCCATGCAGACGCTCATTTTCCACGGTGCCGACTACGATTTGCGACTGCTCTGGCAGACCTACGGCTTTTCGCCGAAGCAAATTTTCGACACCATGCTCGCGGCAAAGATTCTGGGCGAAGATCACCTGGGCCTTGCGGACTTGGTGCGCGAATACTTCGGCGACGAACTCAAGAAAGAAAACCAGCGAGCCGACTGGACCACGCGACCGCTGCCGCTCGAAATGTGCGAATACGCCATTCACGACACCTTCTACCTGCACGAACTCTGTGCGATTCTCGTAGAAAAGTTGCAAGAAGCAGGCCGCATGAGTTGGCTTACCGAACAGTGCGACGCCTTGATTGAACACGCCAAGCATCCCGCCCCGCAGAGAAAGGATCCCTGGCGCGTCACGGGTTCTGCACCGCTTTCGCCGTGCGCCCTGAACGTGCTCAAGTTCCTCTGGGAGTGGCGCGAAAACCAGGCCCAGGAACTGGACCGCCCGCCCTACAAGGTGATGCCGGTGGAACTCATGCTTGCCATTGCACGCCGCAGCGAGGCGAATTTCCCAACCGTGGACTTGGAAAAGTTGCCGAAGCTCCCCCGCAATTTTCGCGACGAGCGACTGAATTCGTTCGTGAACATGCTGCAGACGGCCGTGGCCGTGCCGCAATCGGACTGGCCCGAAAGACTCCCCAAGGCCCCGCCCCCGCCGGTGGTGCCGAACTCCGACCTGCTCTCGGTACTCAAGACCTGGCGCGACCTTAAAGCCGAAGAACTGGAGCTTGACCCGTCGCTCTTGGCCAACAAGGCGCAGCTCATTTGGCTTGCCGCTCCGGGTGACATGCCCTGGGAGGCCCGCTACGAAGAAGCTCACCTCATGAACTGGCAGCGCGTCCTGTGGACTGAAATTTTGCAACAGAACCTGCCCAACGCAAAGCGCGTAGGCGACCCCGACTAAATTTTTTTACGACTCACCTCAACCGCCCGCTACTGGACAAATCCCCGCAGGCATCATTATGGAATCTGTACTTCTCGTTTCTGCCTTACTCCTTTTAATTTTCGGCTCCAGGCCGCTTTTCGAGATGTTGCGCAAGAAGCGCGACGGCGAAGAGCTCATCGGAAACCCGTGGGAAGAAATCCACGCCATCAAGGGCTACAGGGAATCGCGCAAGGTGGCGGCGTTCTACCCGCTCACGGGCGAACCGAACATCATGCCGATTATCGAACAGCTCGCCGACGAAGACCGCTTGCTGCTCCCCCGCTGCACGGGTCCCACGACCATGGAATTCTGCCACGTGCAAAGCCTGAAAAAGGACCTGGTCAAGGGCAAGTTCGGCATCATGGAACCGCGCGGCGACATCCCGGCCTACGAGGGCGACTTCACCGTGTTCCTGGTTCCCGGCACCAAGTTCAACCTGACCGGCGAACGCTGCGGCCACGGCAAGGGTTACTACGACCGCTTTTTGGCAAAGCACCCGGGCGCCCACAAGGCAGGCATCGCGACTCCCAAGCAGATTAGCGTGGAGCCGCTCGTGCAAAAGCTAACCGACATCAAGATGAACCAGATTATCATTTGTAGGGAAAAACCCTAAGACAAAACGTCATTGCGAGCACGCCGTGCGAAGCAATCCAAGGAAAATTTTTAAAAGGAAAAAAAATGGCTTTCGACAAGAACAAAGAAACTGAATTCGGCATTATCCGCCACGACTTCAAGGACCGCGAATCTCGTGACGGTTTCCGCGAACACCGCGAAGGATTCGAGGATTTTCGCCGCCGCGATTTCAACAAGCCGCGCGAAGGTTTTAACAGCGAACGTCCACGATTCAACAAGGACCGCGACGGCTTTACCCGCCGCAAGACCGATGGCGACCGCCGCGTGAGTTTCGGGGACCCCGATGGCGCTCCGCAAACCGCTATCGGCGGCATCCGCGAAGTGACCGACCTTCTGGAACGCAGCCCCATGCAAGTCCACCGCGTGCTCTTTATGCACCAGTCGGGCAATCCCAAGCTCTACGAACTGCAAAAGCTCGCCAAGCGCGCCCACGTGCACGTGCAGCAGGTGGATTCCAAGGTTCTAAACACCTACACCACGCAACACCACGGCGTGGTCGCACTCTTGAACGAAAAGGAACTTCTCGTTTGGGAAGACATTCGTGAAGAATATTTTAAGGCCAAGGAAAACGGCGAACGCAAGCTGATTGCCGTAGGCACCAACATCGAAGACCCGCGCAACCTGGGTGCCTGCATCCGTAGTGCACTCGCCTTGGGCGTAGACCTTTTGATGCTCCCGGCCAAGGGCATGTGCGGCATTACGCCGGCTGTCGCCCGCTCTGCCGCAGGCGCCCTCGACAAGATGAAGATTTGCCGCCCGAACAACCTGGAAGCCGCCGTAGGCGAACTCAAACTCGCGGGTTACCAGATTTTGGGCCTCGATGCCGACACCGAAACCAACCTCGCCGGCTTCGAATTCAGCGACCAGGCCGTAATCGCCGTCGGTGGCGAAGACGTGGGCCTTCCGCCCTTCATTCGCAAGCAGTGCGACGCTGTACTCCGCATTCCGATGATGCCCGAAGCGCATTCCTACAACGCCTCGGTGGCCCTTTCGCTCGGTCTGTACGAATACGCACGCCTCCGAATCAAGTAAATTATTCCAACTTGGACTATAAAATACACCCCCATAGGGTGTATTTTTTTATTATAGGCCGTTTTTCCCCATCAAATTGGTATATATTTTTACCACAAGAAGGGAAAATATTTATGGACTTCGAATCTTTGCTGTCAAAATACGAAGCAAAAGCTTGTGTTGTCTCCGTCGATTTTTACGAAGACGAAACGTACGGAAATATCCGCATTCTTGCAGGCAACAAGGCGCACTGTGACGAAATGGAAATGGAACAGGGTCGCCCCTTTATTCCTGGGTCGCCATACGAGGCTTGTTTTCCTCAAAACCGCAATTTCGAAGATTACTGTTTCCGCTGCACACGAACCAAAAAGCCTCTCCATGCCTACGTGGAACTTTACACCATGGGGCTCTGGCTGAACATGTTCCTGATTCCGATTGAATCGGATAAGCCGAACACCGGCTACTGCATTTACGTTTACGATGTATCGCCCAAGGTGGATTCTGCTGCCATGGTCGACCTTTCCGGCGATGTGGCCTCTGAGGTGTTAAAGGCATGCGTCAAGCTCCGTAGCTCGAACGACATCAAGAAGACCATCCAAGAAGTCATCGAAGATATCCGTAGCCTTTGCGATTCTGAACATTGCTGTATTTTGCTGACCGATCCCGATACACGCACCTGCGATATTCTTGGCGACGCCCTCAGCAAAAACACAAACCTGCTCCCCATGTCCACCTATCTAGAAGGCTTCTACGAAATTACGGAGACTTGGGCCGCAACCCTTGGTGGAAGCACCTGCATTATCATCAAAGACCGCCACGACATGGATCTCCTGCATCAACAAAACCCCGTGTGGGCAGATTCGCTCGAAGGCGCCATGATCAAGACCATCGTGCTGTTCCCGCTGCGATTCGACAACAAGGTGCTCGGTTACATGTGGGCCATCAACTTCAACGCCGAAAACACCATCAAGATTAAAAAGACGCTTGAACTGACGACCTACTTCCTCGCCTCTGAAATTGCAAACCACTTGCTTCTGAAGAAGCTTGAAATCATGAGTTCCATTGACTCGCTCACGGGTATCAAGAACAGAAACATGATGAACAATCGCGTAGACTTGATTGTAAGTGGTAAAGAACGCATACCAGACGCAGTGCTCTTTATCGACCTGAACGGGCTCAAGCGCGTGAACGACGACCAGGGCCACAATTCAGGCGACAAGATGCTCCGCACGGCAGCAAAGATTTTGCAAGAAGTTCTCCACGACGGCGAAGTGTTCCGCGCAGGTGGCGACGAATTTATGGCAATGATTCCCAAAATTACCGAAGCCGAACAGCAAAAGCGTATTGAGCAAGTCCAGGACGCTGCTAAAGCAAACAACATCCACTTCTCGATTGGTTCGTGCTACGGGGGAAAAGACGTTCGCAAGGCAATGCACACAGCCGACGAACGCATGTACGCCGACAAGAACGCTTACTACGCCGCACACCCCGAAGAAAAGTACAGGTGATAAAGCACCGATTTTTCAAAACAAAAAAGCGGGCCTTTCGGTCCGCTTTTTTCATATATCTCGTCTGTAGCCGCGAAGCGGCGTCCTTTCGTCTAAACTAGAACTGGCTCAGGAATCTCTGGTCGTTGCTGGTCAAGAGGCCGATTTCCGGAATCGCGTGGCGCAGCATGGCGATACGGTCGAGACCGAAGCCGAATGCAAAGCCTGTGTACTTCTCGGAATCGATGCCGCAGTTCTTGAACACGTTCGGGTCCACGGAACCGCAACCGCCGATTTCCATCCAGCCGGTTCCCTTGCAGCGACGGCAACCCTTGCCTCCGCAGAACACGCAGCTCACGTCCATTTCGGCGCTGGGCTCCGTGAACGGGAAGAAGCTCGGGCGGAAACGCGTCTTGACGCCTTCGCCGAACAGCTTGTTCATGAACACCTGGAGTACGCCCTTGAGGTCTGCAAAACTGATGTTCTCGTCAACCACGAGGCCTTCGCACTGCTGGAACATCGGGGCGTGGGTCGCATCGTTATCGACGCGGAACACGTGGCCCGGAGCAATCATGCGGAACGGCGGCTTGTGCGTTTCCATGTAGTGAATCTGCGTGCCGGAAGTATGCGTACGGAGCATCACCTTGTCGTCCACGTAGAACGTGTCCTGCATGTCGCGGCTCGGATGGTCAGGAGGCGTATTGAGCGCTTCGAAGTTGTACCAGTCCGTTTCGATGTCGCGACCGAAGTCCACCTCGAAACCCATCTGGCTAAAGAAGTCGATAATCTCTTCGCGCACATCGTAAAGCGGATGCGTGCTGCCCGCCGGGATGCCTGCACCCGGGAGCGTTGTATCTACAAAACCGCTTTCCAGCTTCTTCTGGAGGGCAGCCTGGTTCGCGGTCTCGATAGCCTTGTCGATAGCCTCGGAGACGGCGACCTTAAGTTCGTTCACGAGCTTGCCGTAAGCCGGACGTTCCTCGGCGCTGAGGCTCCCCATCTGCTTCATGAGGTCGGTGACGGCCCCCTTCTTGCCCAGGTACTTCACGCGGAGGTTGTTGACGGCTTCTTGGTTCGTAAGGTCGGTCTGCGCAAGTTCTGCGTCAAACGCCTGCTTCACATTGTTAATAGCTTCACTCATAGTGGCCACAAATTTAGCAATTTTCAGTTAATCTAAATCATTCCGAAAATATCAAGGGGACCGTAATCGTGCACTTCTCGTAATCCCCAGCGGGATATTTCCACTGTAAAAGGTCTTCCGCTACGACTTTTTCAAATTCGGGATAGTCCGTGGTTGCACTCACAACTTCCGTCTTTTCGACATCACCATTTGCAAGGATGGTGTACTTTACTTTTATCGTACCGGCAAAATGAGGCTTTTTGCGCAGATAGTTATTATAAAGCGGAACCAATCGCTCCTGCGTGTTTTTCGCGATTATGACTTTCAAGTCCTTTAAGTGCCGTAAATTTTCCGACTTTTTATCAGATGTTTTTTCTTCAGTAGCCTGAGACGGTTCTTTCGACACGCTCGGATTTGACGTTGACGCACAAGCCGCAAAGAACAAGGTCACACAGAACGCGACAAGAATCTTTTTCATAAGTCCTCCAAGTATTTTCCAAAACTATTTTTCCGGTTTCGCTTTCCCAGTGAAATTCGTGCTTGTAATCTTGAATACGGTCACGGTGGCGGCCTGTTCAGGCGTGAATTCGAACTTATGCGGGGCTGCGGAGTGCGGTATGCCGGCGGCATGACGTTCCATCAAGAGCGAGAGCCCGCGGCATTTCTCGGCAACGTCTTCGACGATTTCGGCTTTACCCTGCCCGACAACGCTTGCGTAAAAGCGACCGCTCTTGCAATAATTGTCTTCATGAATTTCGATGCGATTCTCAACGCACATGCTGAATGCCACATTCGGATTCTTGCGAATGCAATCCAATTTCTTGCCGACATGTGCGCAATGGAAGTATAGTTCCAAAACACAGTCTTTCAAGCTGTACCCAAACGACAGCGGAATCACGTAAGGCATGCCTGCATTCGCATCATCTACCATCGCGACATGGCAGGTCGTGCACTGTTCAATAATCTTCGCGATGTTCTCGTCGCCAACAATTTCTCTATCTTTACGTCGCATATAGTCCTTTTTATTCAAATTTAATTTATTAAAACAGGAATCACGTTAGTGATTCCGAATTCGTGTAACAACATCAATCCGCTTGCTTATTGAAACGAGAGCAACCATTTTACACACCTCTTACACAAAAAGATGTTTACCTATGTTGTTTTTGGCAGCAACGCTTATTATCATTACAATACTGCATACTTTTCGACTGAAATGTATATTACAAGAAAAAGGAGTGTGTTCATGAAATTCGTGAAATTGCCAGTAATTGCGGCGTCTGTCGCCTTAAGCATTATGGCCTGTTCAGACGATAATGGTTCTAATCCAGTCCCCACCGGTGAAGATCCCATTTCAGCCCAAAACCCCGCTGGCAACGAATTTTCCGGAACAGAAATTCCCGGTACCGAAATTCCCGGTACCGAAATCCCTGGCAACCAGATTCCCGGCAACGAAAATCCGGGTTACGAAAATCCGAACAACCAGATTCCGGGTAACGAAAACCCCGGTAGCCAAATCCCCGGAACAGAAAATCCTGGCAACCAAAATCCAGGCAATGAAAATCCCGGAACCCAGATTCCGGGTAGCGACGTTTCCAGTTCGAGCACCACAATTCCGGACGGCGACGCACCTGTCCTTAGCTCCAGCAGCGTAGGCGGCACCAACCCGAATCCGGGCAGCGAACCTGGCGATGACGAAAACGATAACGAGGATTCCAGAACCCTGGACGGCACGCAGATTCTCCTGAAGCTTTCCGGCACCTCGGCCACCGTCGAAAACAATAACGGCTGCGTCGATATTGCAGACAAGAGTGCTACTATCACCTGCCCGGGCGCCTACTACGTGACCGGCGAATCTTCTGACTTCCAGGTAGTCGTAAACACTCCGGCCGCCGAAAAAGAAGGCAACACCGGCATTTACCTCTACAATGCCACTTTGAAAAGCTCTAATGCCCCGATTCTCGTGAAGAACGCCGACAAGACGGTGATTCACCTGGTCAAGGGTACCACCAACGTGGTCGAAGATGGCAACGGCAACCATTTGTTCACCAAGATCAACGGCGCACAGGACACCGCCAAGGCTGCCATCTACTCCCGCGACGACTTGAACATCAAGGGTGCAGGTACCTTGACCGTCAAGGGCAAATTCAGGAACGGCATCCAGTGCAGCAACGATCTTAAAATCAAGAACGGCAACATCACTGTCGAAGCCGAAGAAAACGCCGTCAAGGGCAAGGGCAGCCTCCAGATTTCGGGCGGCACTCTGAACCTTACCGCCAAGAAGGGCGAC
Source organism: uncultured Fibrobacter sp. (assembly GCF_900316465.1). Lineage (NCBI taxonomy): Bacteria > Pseudomonadati > Fibrobacterota > Fibrobacteria > Fibrobacterales > Fibrobacteraceae > Fibrobacter > uncultured Fibrobacter sp. The sequence goes on from NZ_ONDD01000007.1 coordinate 100,400, forward strand.
GGCCTTGAAAGCGACGAATGCGAAGAAGTCAATGGCGAATGCAAGAACATCGTCGAAGGCAAGGGCATTATCGATATCAGGGGAGGCAATATCACCATCAAGGCTGGCGACGATGGTATCGATGCCGCAAACTACGTGATGATTAGCGATTCTACCGAAACCTCCACAGTCAAGGTGACTGCTACGGGCAAGGGACTTGTTGCCGAAAAGTATATCTATGTCAATGGCGGCACGCTCGACGTGAAATCCGAAGGCGATGACGCCCTGCACACCCACTGGCAAATCTACATGAACGGCGGCGATGTCACGGTCAACGCGAAGGACGACGGAATCCACGCGGATTCCGCCCTGTACCTGAAGGGTTCCACCATCAACGTGGTCACAGCCAACGAAGGTATCGAAGCTTACAAGATTTTTGCCGAAGGTGGCATCACCTCGACATTCGCAACAAACGACGGTTGGAACGGTGCCGGTGGCCCGAAGGAAAATGCCGGTCAGTACGCTGCGTTTAGCGAAAGCGGTGGCCATATCGTTGTGAGCGGTGGCTACCACTACATTAGCGCGAAGGGCAACATGGTCGACGTGTTCGATGCGAACGGCTCTGGAAAGATGACCGGCGGCGTGCTGATTCTCGAAATCACTGGCGAAAGCTACGAAAGCATGGGCGGCTTCGGCGGCGGCTGGGGCGGTGGATTCCCCGGCGGTGGCGGCGGCATGGGCGGCGGCAACGGAGGATGCACCTCCAACATGGCAGGCGGCTTGATCGATACGGATGCCGGCTTCGAAATTACCGGAGGCGTTCTCCTTGCATTCGGCAACTACTCCACGGACCTTCCCAAGTGTGCCACCGTTACCTACAACAACACAAGCTACTACGGCTCCGACAAGGCGGCATTCAAGCCGACTTACCAAGGCAACGCCATTATCTACGGCGGCGAGGTGACATCAGTTGCTCAGGTACAGACGAACGGCTGGACAGAAGTCAAGTTCCCCAACGGCGTGAGCTACATGCACAAGTAAGCGGAACACGATTCCCAACCGTCTTTAAAACTTTCTAAATTTATGGCTATGTTTTTTGAACAAGCCATTGCACATCAGGTTCCGGGCTACACCCGCGAAGCAGATTCCGCCCACGGCGAATCGCTCGCCATGCTCGATTACAAAGATGAACTCCGCGTCAAAGATGCGGCTATCCAAGAATTCTGGGACATCAATCGCCTTGCGGGCACTCCGCAAAAGGTGATTGCAAGCCCGCTGCCGCGCGCCTACCGCACCACAAGCAAGCGCCGCGTGTACATGCAGCCGGGCAACCTGCAGTTCGATCGTCAAGAATCGATGCTCGAGCCCGAAGAGCACAACAAGATTTACGACTTCTTGTTCGAAAAGCTGATTCAGCCGGCTTACAAGCCGCTCGCCTACGCGCTCAACTGGATCATTATCCGCGGCACCTACCATTTCAAGGTGACGGCGGCACACGCCTACGTGGACACGACTGAATCAGATTACTATCTGGAATCAAAGCGCCCGACCGAAGGATTAAACTTCAAGCAGCTCTATGGCCCGCGCGAAATGAGCCTCGGACTCGGCAAGTTCAGCCTGCGCTACCCTGTCACAGGATTTAGCCAGATTAACGAAAGCCAGATTCACAATTTGATCAAGGCCGCAAGCCGTTTGCTCAGCCTGAGCAAAGAAGACCACTTCTTGGATTTGTACTGCGGTTACGGATTGTTCAGCTTTGCGCTCGGCGAAGCCGCCAAGGATGTATTGGGCGTTGAATGGGAAGGTCCGTCGATTGATTGCGCAAAGGCTTCTGCCAAACACCTCAAAAAGTCTTACCGCTTTATCGCAGGCAAGATTGACGAAATGTTCGTGCAGACTCGCCTGCCGCGGCCGATCCCAGGTGAACCCGAAAAAATCCTGCTGGACCCGCCTCGCAAGGGCTGCGAACCCGGCGTGATTCATGCACTTGCCATGCGCAAACCGATTCGCGTGTGCCACGTGTTCTGCGGCACCGACGAAATCCCGGCCTCGCTCAAGGAATGGGAACGCTACGGCTACCGCGTGCGTGAAATCCAACCGCTGGATTTGTTCCCCGGCACCCCGCACCTTGAAACGATTGTTATGCTGGAGAGAAAGTAGAATGTGAAATGTGAGATGTGTGATGAGAAATTTCTCATTTCACATTCCTCATTCCACATCACACATTGAGAAAGGATTATGTCAGCAGAAGTTTCGACAACAGAAAAGCCTGCACTATGGACGCGGAATTTCGTGACGGTTGCCGCCGCGAATTTTTTGCTGTTCTTTAGCTTTTACCAATTGCTGCCGATTCTCCCGCTCTACATTATCGAGAAATTCGCGACCGACAATGCAACGGCCGGATTCATTATTTCGCTTTATACGATTGGTGCGCTAGCCTGCAGGCCATTCGCCGGATTCCTGGTGGATACGCTGAGCCGCAAGCCCTTGTACTTTTGGACATTCTTCGCGTTTACCGCCTGCTTTTTAGGCTACAAGACCGTCGGCATTTTGCCGATTCTTGCCGCCGTGCGGTTTGCGCATGGTCTGTTCTTCGGAATCTCGAGCACGGCGAGCAACACGGTCGCCATCGATGCACTGCCGGCATGTCGCCGCGGTGAAGGCATCGGCTATTTTGGCATTAGCGTGAATCTGGCGTTTGCAACAGGCCCGATGACCGGCATGTTCCTGTACGAGGCATTCGGCGACACCATCGTGTTTGCGATTTCGATTATTTTGTGCGTAATCGGTTTGATTCTTGTGCAGACTTTGAATGTGCCGCGCAAAGAAAAGAAACCCCATGCGCCGCTTTCGCTTGACCGATTCTTCTTAACCCGCGCCATTCCGCAATTCGTAAACTTCATCTTCGTCGGATTCGCCTACGGCCCCGTCACAAACTACATCGCCCTTTACGCCAAGGAGCTTGGCATTGGCGGTTCCGGCTGGTTCTACGCCTTGATTGCGGCGGGTCTGATTATGAACCGCATTATGACAGGACGCTTGATTGACCGCGGCTACCTGATTCACTTGGTTGGTACCGGCATGACCTTGAACGTGATTGCCTACTTTATCCTTGCATTCAGCCACTCGCCCATCACCTTCTTTACGGCGGCATTCCTGATTGGTACAAGCCTCGGCCTCATTTTCCCGGGCTACCAGACCATGTGCGTTAACCTCGCCCGCCACGACCAGCGCGGTACCGCCAACAGCACTTACTTGAGCGGTTGGGACATCGGTATCGGCGCCGGAATCCTTACAGGTGGATCCATGGCAGGGCATTTCGGCATGCACCAGCCCGTGTTCCTCGCCTGCGGTGTAGCACTCGTAATCGCCGACGTGCTTTACTTCACGTGGACCGCAAGGCATTATTTGAAGAATAAGTTGGAAGGATAACGGAGCGGGCTTTCGCCCCCGAAAAGATATTACGTCGAACGCTTGTCTTCGTACATCATCTGGTCTGCATCGATGACGCTCTTCCTGAAGTTCGAAATACGACCATCCCAACTGGCATAACCGATGCTCACCTGGAGCGTATAATACCGGCGTTCGTCGCGATTTTCAATTTCTTCACGCAAGCATTCGCGGATAATCCTGATGACATATTCGGGTATTTCCGTCTGCACAACAAGCAAGAATTCATCGCCGCCATAACGGCACAGGAACACCGATTTACCCATGCAGGCACATGCGCTCTTGAGCGCCTTAGAAACAAGCACAAGTGCGCGATCGCCTTCGATATGGCCGTAGGTATCGTTAATCTGCTTGAAGTGGTCCACATCCACCATCACCACGTAATAGCTCTTGGAGTCGCGCGGAGACTGCAAATAGCGTTCCAACTGGTTACGGTTGTTGAGCGAGGTCAGCGTATCCGTCGAAATCAGAAGATTTTGCAGGTTCAGGTAAACGAACAGAATGATCATGGTACACCAGAAGCAGAAAAACGGCGTCGTCATCGAGAAGAACACCTGCAAGGCTGCCGCCACTATGCAGCCCGGGGTGTAGCTACCCACAATCAAGTACGTCTTGAAATTCTTGCGGTTTTCCGGTTTAAGCCCACGGAAAAGGCAGCGAACCGTCACCGTCATGATATACACAAACGGGAGGAACATCAGCACCACATAGTACAAGTCGCGCGGTTCCAGTTTATCATCTAGCCAAAAACCAGGCATTGCCACAAACGAAACAAGCAACAGCACCATTTCTACAAAAATCGGGATTCTTAGTTTCGCCTGAAGACAATGGATCTGCACACGCGTCATCTCTGGGCGCGTACTCATTTCGGCAAAAGTAAAGCAGCTATAAAAGAGCAGTGCAATAATAATCGCGTTCGAGTAGTTCACCGCCAAAACGCTAAAGGTATTTTTCGGGATAGTGCCGTCGTTTACAAGCGCCCAAACTGCATCGCTCAGGAAATAGAGAATATGCCACAGCACCAAGTTATGGAAAAGCTTGAATTTGAACTGCGGCGTCGGGAGTCTTTTGATGCTATACAAAAGGAGAGTCAAGACACACGCACAGCCGACACTGACTTCTGCATAAAAAACAAAATCACTCATATTCTTACACCTACTATGGAAAAATAGAAAAAAATCTTATTTTTCAATTACAGAGTCTATTTTTTGACAACATTACACCCTAGAATGGACCCAAATTTACCCCCGAACTTATAATTACTAAATTGACAAGTATGAAACCCTGGAAACTGCTTAATTCGGAATATCTGGTAGACGCACCGTGGCTAAAAGTCGCTAAAGAAACCTGCGAACTTCCCAACGGCAAGGTGATAGACGATTTCTATACGCTGTGGCAACCGGACTGGGTACTGATACTTGCCCGCACCACCGAAGGCAAATGGGTCATGACAGAGCAATACCGCCACGGCACCGGACAAATCGCGTTGGAGTTTCCCGCCGGAATCATCGACAAAGGCGAAACGCCGGAACAGGCCGCCCTGCGGGAATTGCAAGAAGAAGTCGCCTTCCGCGGCACAGCCGACAAGGTCACCTACCTGGGCGCATACCCCGTAAACCCGGACAGGCATCGCGGCAAGTTCCACGTGGTATTCATCGACGGCGTCGTAAAGGGCGGAATCACCCACTTTGACAGCACCGAAGACATCGAAAATCTGCTGCTGAGCGACGAAGAATTGCAGAAAAAAATGGCGGACGGTTCTTTCAACCATCCGCTACAAATCGCCGGCTATTTCAAGTGGCGGCTTACTTATGGGCGTAAGCAATAAAGAGCGTTACGCCCACCATGGACATATCCTTTTTGATGTTTTCCAATTCATTCGAAGACGAGAACACCTTCATGCCAATCAAGGCACCATGACCACGGACTCCCGTATCGTAGGCAGCCGTAAACTCAAGTGCAGCACCCGATCCATCATCCAGATCTAGGCCTCGGATATCGGTCTGATTCGCCGTCCAAGAAAGGCCTATCGAGCCAGACAAATGGAAATGATCTACAGGGTAGAAAATAATACTCGGGCCGAAAAGATACGAGTTTAACTGGATGTAATTGTCAGAATCATAATAACGATGACCCAAAGCGGCTAACTCGCCGGCAATCCACAACCGTTCAGTGACTTGTCCACCGATGCGGAGCCCAAGAGTCACGGCAATTTCATCGCAGCCATTACATTCCAAGGAATGGTCATCAACCTCCGAGCTTGCGCCACCATAGCCTAATCCCACATCGACATAAACGGCGAAAGAAGGTATTGCGAGGAAAATTAGCAAAAGGGCTATTTTTTTCATTTTTTCTCCTGTCTTAATTAAAGGCTTAATTCTTTTTTAAGCCGTTCGCGCACAAATATAAGAATTCTCTGTGCAAGTCCTTGTCGCCGTATTTGTCTTCGGCACCAGGTTCCAGCTCTTCGGCAGAATAACCGCTCGTTATGCGCTGTAGCAACACTTGTCGTTCAGGTTCGTCGTAGCTGAAATGGATGCGGAAGGTGCGGTACGCCAGCACGCCCGTATGGGTATTTTCATCAATCGTCAGGCGACGTCGAGAACTATCGAAAACATCTTTCGAAAAATTCCCGCGGGAAAGTTGCACCTGCGCAAAGCTGAACAAGTCAAAGACGCTATGCTCGGCGATCCAGCGGTTTTGCGATTCGAATTGAGCGTCCACCTGAATCGTCCACGAATCGCCCACCTGTTCTTCGACCCAACCGGCCTTGGCATCGGGGAATGCATCGGCCATCGGAATGTACGGTTTGATATCAAAAACAGGCGTCCCATTCAGCAAATCCGCTTCGTCCACATACAACGTAAGACCTTCGATTTTGAGAAGACGAACGCAAGAAAGCCCAATCGGATTCGGGCGGTAAGGGCTGCGGCTCGCAAAGGTTCCAACGCGGTCTTTACCCTTGGGCGGCACGGGCGGGCGCGTTGTCGGGCGCCAGCCTTCGTTTTCATGGAATTTGAAAATCACCCAGATGCGTTCAAAGCCGTCTAGGTCGCGGAGCGCTGTTTCGAAATTCATTCCCGGCTTGAGCTCGATGCGACCCGGATGCCCCGCAAACAGCCTCCCCTGCCGGGGAGCATCGTACTTGTAGACGGCATCGCCGTAGAATGTACCGATTGGGGTCATTATTCCAGGTCTTATTCCGAATCTTTACCGTAACGGATATAATCTATCTTGCCGATAAAGAATCTTTGATCATGCAATCCCTGATACATAGAGTCATAACCGATTCCAAGACCATATTCGATATTCGAGATGTCCCCATGAGTGATAGCATCAACGCGAGGATCGCCATCTAACGAAATGCTCACATAAAGAGTCGACGAACCTGAAGTTCCTCCAATTGAAATATTGACAACATGCCATTCATTCAGCGTTATTTCGCCCACTTTTTCAATATGCCAATCATAATCATTTTTTGCATCACGATAATGGAATCTCAAGATGGACCCATCAAGACGAATCTGCCAACCGTCAACACCGGATCCTGGAGGTTCAGCAACAAATATATTGCTCATATTACCTTCCGCCGTAGCCATAAAGCGGACTTCAGCAACGAACCCGTTGCTTTTAAAGGTTTCGCTCAACGGAATAAGCAAACCATTTGAGCCATTCAAGACAAGGCTTCCACATTCAGCTTCCACCGGAGTCACCTTGTCATCTATATAGGCATTGTTCTTTCCAAAATAATCGCGTCCTAAATCTTCCGGATCATCAAATTCATAGGCGACATCATACTTCGAAAGATTTTCCGGTTCATGAGTCTCAGTACAACGAAGTTCAGCGGCGTTCGAGGCAACCACACTCTCTTTTTTGTACGAAGCCTTATCATACCAACTGATGGAGCCATCTGCATTTGCTTCGTCACTTGCCGAACTCACCTCAACGACAGAACTGGAACTTTCGAAATAGGTTTCGACATTGCCCCAATCCTTATAATTGATACAACTTTCTTTAAACATTTTGACAAGTTGTGTATATTCACGTTCCGACATGGTTTCATCGAAATCGGCTGTGATTTTATTTCCTTTGCAACGAACATTCGTGTATGAGTAATCATTCTTTTCAAGGGCACACATGGAATCGACAACCGCCGAATTTTCGTATTCGGTTTCAACCGTCACCGTTCCATTGCTATATGAATAACGGGATGTACTAGGCAAACCCATAAAATTCATGTTCATCACGAAAGGATTTTCTGAAACGACCTCGCAATAATCCGACAATCCCGTCTGATAACCCTGCGCACTAGAGGAAGATTTCGATTCGCTAAGCTGATTCGAATCTCCGGGATCGCTATTCGAATTTTCATCTTCGGGGTCGTCATATTCCTTACACATCGACACGAACATGTTCAGAAGTTTTTTGTATTGGCTATTCGTCAAGCGGTCGCTACTATAAGCGATAATAGACTTGCCATTGCATTCGACTTCACCATAATCGTCGTCTGACTTATACGAAGAGCAAGCCCACTTGGCGACTGACTGATCTTCGTATTCCACCTTTTCGACAAGTCTTTCATCTGAATAGTCAAACGATGTCTTGGAATAAATACCTTCTTCAAGAGTTTCAAGAACCAGAGGCTCCGAAGACACGATCTTGCAATAATCTTGACCTTTACTCGGGCTCGAAGAACTATCGCCACAAGCAACCAAGCCCAAAGAACACAGGCCTGCAACCCAAACTAGTTTTTTCATATTATTCCTCTTTCTCCAAAATTTTACTATAAATATACTCTTTTTAAAGGCCTCCGCAATAGGGAGCCAAATTGGATTTACTTAAAATTTCTACTTTTGCACCCGATGAAAGATAAAGCAAAAAAACTGATTGAAAAGTACGAGGAATTGGAATCGGAACTCGGCAACCCGGATGTTCTCGCTGACCAGGCCCGTTACAACAAGATTCACAAGCAGTACAAGGGTATCGAAAAGGCCGTCATTAAGGCCAAGGAATACCTGCAGATGCTGAACGACCAGGAAGAATGGAAGGCCGCTCTCGGCGATTCTGACCCTGAAATGGTCGCGATGGCAAAGTCGGAACTTTCCGACATCGAAAAGAAGTTGCCGGGTATTACCGACGAACTCCAGATTTTGATGGTGCCGAAGGATCCGTGGGATTACCGCAATGCCACGCTCGAAATCCGCGGCGGTACCGGTGGTGACGAATCCGCTCTGTTTGCGGGCGACTTGTTCCGCATGTACCAGGGTTACTGCAGCCGTATGGGCTGGAAGATGACCATCCAGGACGCCAGCGAAGGCACCGTGGGTGGTTACAAGGAAATTCGCGTATTCATCGAAGGCGACAGCGTGTACGGTACGCTCAAGTTCGAAAGTGGCGTGCACCGCGTGCAGCGCGTGCCCGAAACCGAAACACAGGGCCGCGTGCATACCTCTGCCGCAACGGTCGCTATTCTCCCGGAAGCCGAAGATTCCCGTGTCGCCCTCCAGATAGGGGTAGGGGAAGTCCTGCCAGGCCAGACCGTCGTGAACGGGGGCCATGACCTTGCGCCAGAGCTGGGCGTACATTAACAAGACGGACTCCGCCGTGCGACTCACCCACATTCCGACAGGCGTGGTGGTGAGCTGCCAGACCGAACGTAGCCAGTTGCAGAACCGCTTGCACGCTATGGAAATGCTGCGTTCCAAGATTTTGGACGCCGTGATTGCCAAGAAGGAACAGGAAGAAGCCGCGAGCCGTAAGGCTTTGGTGGGCACCGGTGACCGTAGTGCCAAGATTCGTACTTACAACTTCCCGCAGAATCGCGTGACCGACCACCGCATTGGTCTTACGCTGTACAATTTGGACAAGGTCATCACTGGCGACCTCGATGAAATCATCAACGGGCTCCAGATGGCGAACGCCCAGGAAAAGCTCGGAAAGTTCAACGCTTAAGGTAACGCAATGCCGCAGATGACTGTACTTGAAATTCTGAACCGCACCAAGGTATTCTTCGAAAAGAAGGGAATTCCTGACGCGCGCTTGGATGCCGAATACATCATCAGCCACGGACTTCAGATGAAGTCCCGCATGGACATTTACCTGAACTTTGAAAAGCCGCTGACGGAAGCCGAACTCGATGTGCTCCGCCAGATGGTGGCTCGCCGCGCCAACCGCGAACCGTTGCAGCACATTATTGGCGACACCAGTTTCCGCGGATTCATTATCAAGTGCGACAAGCGGGCACTGATCCCGCGCCCCGAAACGGAAATGCTAGTCGACATGGCAAAGGAACGCCTCAAGGGTATCGAAAATCCGTTCATCGTCGAAGTGGGCACGGGAACAGCCGCGATTTCTATCGCCTGTGCGAAAGAAATCGCCGGAGCGAAAGTGCTCGCCACCGACATTTCCGAAGACGCACTTTCGCTCGCCCGCGAAAATGCCGAAGCCAACGGCCTCGGTGCAAACGCCGAAGGTTCGAATCTGGCTTTTGCGCAGGGCGACCTGCTGGATGCCGTCACCGATACCGCTAAAATCGACTGCCTAATTGCAAACCTTCCCTATATTCCCGACGGCGAAAAGGGAAAGCTCCAGCCCGAAGTCGACAAGTTCGACCCGGAACTCGCCCTCTATGGTGGCCCCGACGGCCTTACACTCGTGCGCAAACTCTTGCAGCAGACCGAAGGCAAGCTAAGCGCAGGCGCCCCGATTCTTTTGGAAATCGGATCTGAACAAGCCGAAGTCTTGAAGAACGAAGCCGCCAACTACCCGTGGCTGGAATTTGCTGGAATCCACAAGGATTACTGCGGGAATATCCGCTTCGTGAGCTATAAGGCGAAATAAAACTCAACTCATACAACAAGAGGAGATCCCGGGTCTGTCGCCCAGGATGACAACGCAGACGTTACACCCCCACGGTGCAGCCGAGGGCGGCGAGCACGTAGTTTTCGCTTTCGCCCGCACGGTAATAGGGCAGCAAAGTTTCGTCGTCTACTAAAGAATCATCAAAGCCATTCAGCTGGAGCTGTTCGTCAATACGACGCTTGAACGACGAAAAGCCGGAATTCCAGAGCGTTACGGGCTCGCGGGCGGCTTTACAGGCTGATTTTCCAAAATCATATTCGCTATACATATTTTCCTCTTTTTTTGTACAGCCAAATATAAAATCAAGCCGATGTCAAATTATGACATCGGCGAATTTCTTTTTTTGAAGAGCGTCGGGCTACTCAATCACCGTAGCGGTGACCTTGGCATGTCCGACTTTATCGAGGCCAAGCTTTTTACCGGCGGCAGCGCTCAAGTCTATAATGCGGTCACGTACAAAGGGGCCGCGGTCATTCACGCGCACCACGACAGAAGCACCCGTATCGTCACGAACCACACGCAACTTAGTGCCAAAAGGCAAGGTTTTGTGGGCACAAGTCATCGCATTCTGATTGAAAATTTCACCGCTGGCCGTCTTTTTGCCGTCGAATCCCGGCCCGTAATAACTCGCCTGACCCTTCATGACCTTTCCGATCGGAGCGGTCTTTTTGCCCTTTTTACCCTTTTGAGGAGCTTGGGTATCTTCGGGGAACCTTTCGTAACCTTGACGGGAAGCGATCTTTGCATTTCCATTGGCGCAGCTAGACAAAAGCATAGCCACAAACATGGCCAGCACCACAAAAACGATGCGCCTATTCAAAATCATACATGCTGTTGTACGTGTTTTCAAGGATTTCATCTTCCTGACTCTTTACTTCGGCCTGTTTTTCTTCGGGCGCCTTGTTCAATTCTTCGTAATACTGCGCAGAAAGCTTGTTCACATGGGTTTCGCTGCTCTTGACGCGCTTGCGCAAACGTTCCAGATCCTGGTCGGTAATGGTCAAGCGGGTATTCATCATCGAAGCCGCCTTCTTGCCCCAAGGAGTCTGACCATACTTGTCGCGAAGGAGCTTGTAAGTGAGCATGGTGCTGTCGATACGTTCCGGATTCATCTGGAAGTAGATGGCCTTCATGTAAAGGGCCTGAATGCCGGCCTGCGTTTCGGGATATTCCTGATACAAGCTGTCGAAACGCGTAAACGCACGGGCATAAGCGGAATCCACCTGATCCATCTTATCCAAAGGCATTTCGGCAGCGATTGTCCAAAGGCTTTCGGCTTCCATGTACTTTTCTTTCGCCAAATCTTCGCGGGTCTTTAAGGTCACACGCATACCCAAGTTCACCTGAGCCTGCTTTGCATATTCCGTTTCCGGATACTTCTCGATAATCTGCTTGTAGATTTCTTCGGCAGAATCGGGATCATGCATATATTCGTCGTAAATAAAGGCCTTGGCGTACAAAGCGCGCAGGGACTTCGCACTGTCGCCCGATTCAATCACGGCATCCAAGCGAGTCATCGCGCTGTCGACTTCATCCAGCTTGAACAGGAAAAGTTCGGCAATCAGGAATTCCGACTTGAAGAAGTTATCCACGTTCGGAATCGAATCCTTGCGTTCCTTGTCGTTCTGGTTACGCATGGCAATCAAGCGCTTTAAAGCATCGCGGCGTTCGCGGGCTTCTTGGCCCCACTTACTAATCGTGCGAGAAATAAAGCTACTATCGTAATAGACAACGGCCTTGTCGTAATCAATCGTCTTGTGCTGTTCGTAGTCGCCCAGGCAGAAATAACTGCGCGAAGCAAACTCGGAACGCGGGTATTCCGTGTTCACCTTCTGCAAAATGATAATCGCATCAGGATAACGGCCGCCCAACATGGTCAATTCGCCAATGCGAACCAGGTATTCCGGCTGTTTGGACTCGTTTTCGGGATTCTTGTAAAGTTCCTTGTATTCGTCTGCCGCCTTCAGGTATTCCTTGCGGTAAGCAAGGCATTCTGCCGCCTGTTCCCCCGCCGTCTGCTGCTCGCGAGCGTTCAGTTCCTTGATTTCCTTGGCGGTATAATGTTCGCGAGCCTTGTCCCAGTTTTCTTTCTTGAAGTACAGGCCGGCCAATCTAAAGTGTGCCTTACCGCGCATAAAGGGCGTACCTGCCGTATCGGCCAGCACCGCTTCCAAAGAAGCAATCGCCTGGTCCGGGAATTCGGCCTGTTCGTCCAAAAGCGAAAGAAGGTTCAACCCCTGGAAATAGTACGGGTGGTCCTTGGATGCAATCACCGGTTCCAAGGCAAAACGGCTAATGTTAAATTCGTGATTGCGGTATAGGCAATAGGCTCTCTGGTATTCCACCGCCTTCATGGAATCATGGTCGGCAAAATAACGTTCAAATTCGTCGTACTTGGTAATGGCCTTGCCCCATTCATGCTTATGGCGGAAGGATTCACCAATCAAGAACACAGCCTCGGCGGTACGTTTCTTGTTCTTGGGGAAACGTTCCAGCACGCGGGAGCCTTTTTCGATAATCTTGTCGTATTTCTGGCGTTCTTCGGAGCCAGGCAGGGAATTTTCGCTATCCGGAATACTGTCGAGGCGGGCGGCACGCATTTCGGCGGCCTGTTCATCCAGGCGTTCCGCATTGAACATGTGGTTCAGGTAGGCACAGCAAGTACACCCCTCGAACACGAGGGCGAGCATCACAAGTGCCATGTAGCGGATACGTAGCATGGGAGTAAAGATACAAAAATGAGGGCTATAAAACCCTAGTATTGGTTCAAATACTTCGTGTAGTCGCACAGTTTGAGGCCCGGCGGAAGCGCGGACTTGTCAAAGCGGACCATACGGACTTCGGCCGGTTTACCCACTACGCGGGCAAGCATTTCGAAGTTATCCTGAGTTTCCCACACGGCGGCATCGATAATCAAGCCATCACCGCAATCGGTTTCACCCGTGCTGTTGCCGATACCAGAGATTCTGGAATTCTGCTTCAGGAGTCGCGTATAGATTTCGGGAGCAATTCCAAAATGATTCGAGGTCGAAGACGAGTCATGCACGACAACATGTACTTCGCGGAAATGATTCAGGGAATCAAAGACAACCGTGTAAGTGTGCATGTAAGGCGCAATAAAGAACGATTCCTGCCACACGTTCCTTGCCACGGGCCTGAAGTTTCCAATCGAGTACTTCTTGAAGAATTCCTTGGGGGTTGCACCGTAGCGCACCACATAGTGGCCAAGCATCGTCGAGAAATCATGAACGGCAGACGGAGCCATGGTTTCGCGTAGGCTATCCACGGCTCGGTTCAAGTTCGCGGTCAAGCCATCGTTCTTGTTAATGGGCGCAGGCCTGGTAATGTTAGATTCCTGAATGCGCTGCTGAATGTCGGGGTATTCCGGATCGATCTTCTGGATTTCCTGGAACTGCTTGCGGGCAAGGTCAAACTGGCGGCCCTTCAAATAAGCGCGGCCGAGAGCTTCCTTGAGCGGCAAGTTTTCGGGATACTTGTCGACCATGGGTTCCAAAATATCGAGGGCAGTCTGAGCACGGTCTTGGGGAGAGAGCACCACTCCGTTACCCGGACCCGGAGGAGACTTTTCGCCCAAAGTCGAGACGGCTTCGCGAGCCGGAGAGTAATCGGGCATGAAGGCCAGAATGCGCTGGTAAATCTTTTCGGCGGCATCGAAATGGCCCTGGTATTCGTCCATGTAACCCTGCAACAGCAAGAGCTTCACGTTTACCGGGTACTGAGAAAGGGCGTATTCCACAACGGCTGCGCAACTGTCCAGCTGACCGCTGCGATGGTAAAGGTCAGCAAGGTTTTCGTAGGCAGCAGGCACATCGCCGCCCGAAAGGCTCACCACCGTCTTGAATTCGTTGGCTGCCTGCAAGTAACGGCCGTTTTCCATCAAGAGCTTGCCGTACCAAAGCCTGGTCTGGTACAAGGCTGGCGCACGTTCAGAAGCCACGCGGGCCAGTTCCAACGCAGCAGAGGCGTTACCGGCCTGGTAAATCTTGCGGCTTTCGACATAGGTTGCCACACCGGAACCCGGCAAGCGGGCCTGCAGTTTTCCAATCAAGAGAGAAAGGCGGTCCTGTTGGTTTTCCGTTAGCGAGCCCATTTCGAACAAAGTATTAATTTGTCCAAGAAGCGCCGGCAAAAGATCCGGGTAAAGAACTATCACGCCATCGTAAATATCGTAGGCAGCCTGGTAAGAGCCCGAACGGGCAAGCTCCGTCGCACGGCGAAGTTCAGTCTGCACCTGCACCGGGACCTTGGCAACATCGGCCGTCAAATCCGGCGTATCGCCACGGGCAACGGTCGAACCGGCAGGCAAACCGTAAGGAATCCCGCCTACCGAAATTTTACTGGGGCCATAAACATCATAAATACGAAAGCCCGCAAATGTAAGCAGGGCTCCGCAACAAAGGGTCAAAAACAAGTATGCAGCCCTTCGGGCTGCCCAAGACGAATACGCCATTACTTTTCCAAGAAATCAGCCAGTTTTTCTTTATGTTCCTTGCTCTTTTGCAGACGACGCAAGGTTTTGTTCTTGATCTGGCGGACACGCTCGCGGCTCAGTTTCAAATCTTCACCGATATCCTTGAGCGTCGTGTCTTCAACCGTATCAAGTCCGTAGAACATGCGAAGGATTTCTTCTTCGCGCTGCGGCAGAGCAGACAATGTTTCCTGGATGAGCTTGCGACGTTCATCCTTTTCCATGTCTTCGTCTTGGTTACCGTCGGATCCCAAGACATCCATAAGCGTACTGACCGTGTCACCGCTACCGCCGACATTCGTGCTGTCGCCAATGGGGGCATCCAGCGAAATGTCCACGATTTTTTCCATGACCTCGACGATGTCCTTTTCGAACGGCGCGAATTCGTCCATAGCTATGGTACGATCGTAGTCACCGTCGTTCTGCATCAAGGCCCGTTTAAAGCGGTTCACCAAGGCAAGCTTGTTGGGCGGAATTCGGACCGCGCCCACCTGTTCAAACAGGGCTTTCTGGATAGACTGGCGAATCCACCAGACCGCGTAAGAAATAAACTTGACATCCTTTCCCATATCAAAGCGTTTTGCCGCCTTGAACAACCCGATATTTCCTTCGTTAATCAAATCAAGCAGGGAAAGTCCACGCCCCTGGTACTTTCTTGCGACACTCACCACAAAACGGAGGTTACCCCGAATCAGGCGCTGCAAGGCCGACTTGCGGATTTCTTCCGCCTGGTCGCTCTTGATAATCGCAAGAAGAGCCTCTTCTTCCTGAGGACTCAGGGTCGGAAACCTGTTGAGGTCCCTAAAATAAAGCGCTTCGTTTGCATCACTCATAGAAATACATACCTTCAATTCTTCATAGGAAATTTCCTTGAAGACTATCCAAATATGTCTTTTTACTTTGTTTTCGTCAAGTTATATAACTTTTCGTAAGGGTAAATTCCCGAATTGTGGCCATCGCTAAAGGTAAGGCCTGCGGCGTAGCGGCCAATCGACTGAACTTTAACAAGCTTAATATCGGCCGGCACCGTAGAATCATCCAGGAGTTTTTCGCCTGTATGTTCATCGACACACAATGCACAAGGACAAGCCAAGCGGAGAGTGCGGATATCGCATGCACCACGGCTACCGTCGTTCCATTCGAACCCCAGCTTTCCTTCGGCAGTTCTAAAAACTTTCTTCGGTTGAATCATTAGACAGCCTCCACCGGAAGTTGTTCGAAATCGTAGTTAAAATTCTTGAGCACACCATTACCTTCGGAAGCAAACATCGAAAGCGTGCGGACGGTCGCATCGGCGGCCTGCATGAAGGCCTTGGCCGATTCGGAGTTCGGATAACGGAGCACAGCCGGCGTACCTTCGTCGCCGCAGCCCGCGACTGCAGGTTCAAGCGGAACCTTTGCAATCAGGGGGACTCCCCACTTTTGGGCGATGCGTTCACCACCGCCTTCGCGGAAGATGTTGTGATGCTTGCCGCATTCACCACAAATAAAGTAGCTCATGTTCTCGACGACGCCCACCACCGGAACGCCCACGGAATCGAACATGGCAAGACCCTTGCGGCAGTCGGCAAGAGCCACCTCTTGCGGTGTCGTCACCACGACGGCTCCGGCCATCGGGCAATTTTGCGTAAGGGTCAGCTGAATGTCACCCGTTCCAGGAGGAAAGTCCACCAGCAAGTAGTCAAGTTTGCCCCAGCGCACATGATGGATAAAATGCTGGATCATCTGCGATACCATCGGGCCACGCCAGATGGTCGCCTTGTCGCTATCGGCGAACATGCACATAGACACAATACTAATGCCGCCCTTTGCTTCGACCGGGGCAATCGTATTGTCTTCAAAAACTTCGGGAGCACGGTCGATACCGAACATGAGTCCCATACTGGGGCCGTAAATGTCGGCATCCAAGATTCCCACGCGGGCACCCGAGAGGCTGAGGGCCATGGCGAGGTTTGCCGTTACGGTGGACTTGCCCACGCCACCCTTACCGCTTGCAACCGCCACCACATGAGCGACATCGCCGATGTACGAAACTTTCGGAGCCTGCGCAGCCGTATTGGAGCTTTCTACGCGGCCTTGCGCCGTAAACGTCACGTTCACTTCGCTTGCGCCAAGCGACTTGACAATCGTAATGCACTGGTCCTTGAACTGATCGCGAATCGGGCATGCCGGCGTTGTAAGCCTAAGATCAAAGCTCACCTTGTCGCCATCGATCTTTAGATTCTGGACAAAGTTCAGTTCAACGATATTCTTGTGCAGGTCGGGGTCTTGAACCGCCTGCAGGGCCGTCATAATAGTCTGTTCATTCAACTGCATAATAGGTCGGCGCTTTGAGTTATAAGTTTATTTTTCCGAGTCAAAATTTAGACTTTTTCGAAAGGCAAAAAAAAGACACGTACCGACAGTACGTGTCTTTTACAGAAAGAGAATTTTTTGAAAAATGTTTTTTCAGTGAAACGCCAAGATTAAATCTTGATTTTTGCGCCCATGAGTTTTACGAATTCGCGGACAATTGCCGTGTCGCCAGGCCATGCCGGAGCGGTGACCAAGTTGCGGTCCACGACAGCTTCATCTACGTTCACTGCCACATACTTGCCGCCGGCAAGAGTAATGTCCGGGCCGACTGCGGGGTAAGCCGTAGCCTTGTAACCTTTGAGCACGCCAGCTGCAGCAAGCACCTGCGGACCATGACAAATGGCTGCCACCGGTTTCTTGGCCTTGAAGAATTCCTTCACGATTTTGAGCACACGTTCGTTGAGGCGAATGTATTCCGGAGCACGACCGCCGGTAATGAACAAGCCTTCGTAATCCTTCACCTTCACTGCATCAAAGTCAGCGGTGAGCGCAAAGTTGTGGCCACGGGATTCAGAATAAGTCTGTTCACCCAGAAAATCGTGAATTGCAGTCGCAACAGTTTCGCCAGCCTTCTTGTCGGGGCACACCGCATCCACCTGATAGCCCAACATAGACATCGACTGGAACGGGACCATGGTTTCATAGTCTTCGGTAAAATCACCGCAGAGAAGCAGAACCTTCTTTGTCATTACGCACTCCTGATAAGTAGTTTGTTGTGTTTTTTACAGCCAACATAAGCTGCTGGTTATAAAATACATTAATCGTTACTCAAAAGTACGTATATAATTTTTAACAAACTAATTCGGAGTTAAGTTCCAGAGAACTTGGGCATTCTCAGCAAGTGCGTCATACAAGGCGGCCATTCTTCTTCGTAATGGCTCACCAAAATGATTGTCGTTTCTTTCGAAAGCAACTGCAGCAAGCTAAAGATTTTTTCGCGGTATTCGCCTTTGAGGCCCTGCGTAGGTTCGTCGAGCAGCAGCACCTTGGGCGGACGGATAGCGGCACGCGCCATGAGCACCACACGCTTGTCAATCGGAGACAAGTCACGATAGCGGGCGTTCACGTCGTCAAAGCCAAGGTAATTCAGCCATTCCTTTGCCTTTGCGCGTTCTTCCCAAGTGGTATTGTCGGCCTTGCAAAGGTTTGCGGTAAAGCCCGTGCACAAGACTTCGGACAAGCTAAGGTCTTCGCGATACTGGAGCGCAAGTTCCGGCGAGAAGAATCCGAGTTTCGCCTTGTGGTCCCAAATGTTCAAGCCATGGCCCGGACGTTCACCAAGGAGCGTAATGTCATTGTTGTAAATCTGCGGATGGTCTGCGGTAAGCATACCGAGCAGCGTACTCTTGCCAGCTCCGTTTTCGCCCATGACCGCCCAATGTTCGCCCTTGCGAACCGTCCAGTTCAGATTCTTGAGCACATCGGTTTCGCCAAAACGGACATTCACGTTCTTGAGCTCGAAAAGGATTTCCGGGTCCGATGTATCGGGAGTGCCGAGATTCACAATCTCGTAGCCCTTGAGTTCCTTCTTGGAATACTTGGGAGCAGCGATTTCTTGCGGGAGCTCGCCTGCATAAGGAGTAAAGGTCTTGTTGGCGTAAACGAACGCCGGAATTTCAGGCAGTAATTCATCTTCGCGGGCAAGGCGCACCGCGACCTTCAAGCCATCGCGTTTTGAAAGCTGAACCACGCTGGCAGCCAAGTGCCTACGATATTCAGGATCGAGACCTCCGAACAAATCGTTAAAGTAAACCCACTCGGGCTTTTCCATCCACATGCGGGCCAGCAATACGCGGCGCAGTTCCCCGTTCGAAAGACTCAAAAGCTTGCGTTCCAGAACTTCGTCGGTCAAATCCGCAATCTTCAAAGCCTCTTCCAGTTTATCGGGGTCGGTTTCGGGCCACGCCATATCGTCGATATAGCGGTCGGTCTGCAAAAAGAATTTCTTTTTCAAAAGCAGGTGCCGCACCAGCGGAGCTTCTTCGTCATGCAGGCTAATAAAACGCTGCTGAAAGAACGGCGCGAGCGCATGCTGAATCTTACGTTGCATTGCCTCCGACATGGTGGAGACATTTTCTTGCTGATTCAAAAAATGGGTAATGACCCTGTCAAGATCTTCGCCCTCAGTGCTGAAAATCTGCACCTGCGGGAACATTTCAATCAAAGCTTCAAAACGTTTGAATTCCATGCGCCCAAATTTAGAAAATGGCTAGGATTACGCAAAAGAAATAAAAGGAAAGTTAATCTTTTACGCAACGAACATTTTTATAAGCATCCAGATAATCACCACCAAAGTGAATACTATCCATATATGACGCAGCAAAAAAAGTAACTAGATAACTTGGCATTTTTGTAGAGTCTATTGTCGACGTTAAAAAAGTCGTTTCATAACCATAATCTTCCGTCAGCTTGTAGGACGGAATCATATCAAATCCGCATTCATTCAGGCCATTACCATTTTCTCCAGGATTTAATGGTTTCCAACCCGTATCATTCTTTAAACGCAACCCGGCCACTTCTATACCACCCATATTATTCACTAGAGTCATCCATTCTTCTCGCGATGGCAAATGCCAACCTATGGGACATTCTACACTATCAACTTCATACAGTCGTCCTTCATTTTCACACAAGCTCTCTTTGTCAAAGCACTCACTGCTTTTGCTTAAAAAATTTAGGTTCTCTGCCATCCACACTTGATTACCAATAGTCGTATATTTGTATTCACGGCCATCGCGACTATCCGTAAACACACCTCGTTTATCTTCAGGACATACACGAGCGGCATCCCATTCTTCATCCGCATCAGTAGTACAAGACATTAAGAATAACGAAATAAATAGTACCACAAACGAGACATATTTAATCATTGATTTCCCCACTAGTTAACAATCAATCCTTAATACAACGAATAGATTTTTTCGTGCCAATCCACTGGAAACTGATACTTTCTCCCAAAATCACGTCATAAGAGGACACAGTATTTTTCATCGTACTTGACGCAAAATACGTCGCCCGAAAAACACTGCTTAAGCCACCACTATAATCATAATACCCCGCATAAAGCGCCGAAAAACCACACGCATCAATTGGTCCCCCATCCTTTTTTTGGTACTCAATTGCTATTGAATCCATCGCAAGGATAGCCTCTTCTTTAAGAAGTCGGTTTACTACGCCGTCCACGGATTCAGCCAGCGTTTCCCATTCCACCTTGGTCGGAACATGCCAACCTTTCGGACATACTGAATCTACGATATCACGATCTAGAAAGCCACAATCTTTTGCATCTTTTATTAACGTATAGAACCTTCCATATTTTTCACAAAATTCATCAGCAATACATTCATTGGTTTCGCAAGTGGAATGAAGGCGCTCTGCAATTTCAGCAAGTCGCGTGGTATCTGTATTACAAATTTGCGTTGTATCATTCAGCCAAAAGCCTCTCGGCACACAAAATTCTTTGCCATAACAAGTACTATAAGGATTCGGCAGTTCATACTTCAAATTCTCGGCCATCCACACCTGCTTACCAATTGTCGTATACTTGTATTCGCGGCCATCGCGTTCATCAACAAAGGTTCCTCGGTTCGGGATGCCATAAGCGTTCATACCTGTTTCAGGACAAACATCCGCGGCGCTCCACTCCGGTTCGTCTTCAGCACAGGATAAAAGGAATAACGAAATTAAAAGAAATACATATTTTGAATATTTAATCATTTTTGTCCTTTACGTACAATTTAATTAAAAACACCTCTCCGCGAAACGGAAAGGTGCTTTGGATGTGTTATATAGGAAATTTTAAAGTATGCTGATCTTTAGAATTTGCTGAAGAAATCCCAAGTGGCCTGCGGAACCCAGGACTTTTGCTGGCCGGGATCCTTGTGGTCCCAGATGTGGCCGCCATTCTGCGTACACCAGCGAACCGGGAAACGTTCTTCAACCGTGGTATAGTCGTAGCACACGTGCGGACCGCTGCCGCCATATTCCTGAGCCTTTTCATTCTTGGCCTTGCCGCCTTCGGAGTTGAGCGTCAAGATGATATCACGAGCGGCGCGACCCATCTGCGGAGTGCAAAGGTTGTCCTGCAGGCCGAGCACACCCATCCAACCCACGCCCTTATTCTGACGCTGCGGGAGCCAGATGTTACGTTCGGCGGTTTCATACACGGCTACAGCACGAAGCACATCCTGGTGGTTCCAAGAGAGACCGTTGCTGAACATGGAGCCGTAGCTAAAGCCTGTAGAGAACACGCGGCTAGAGTCAATGCAAAGGTTGCTCTGCAAATCGGCCAAAAGTTCATCGAAGAGCAGATAGTCATCCTGACCCCACGGGGCCTGGTTTCCGTTACCTTCAGGAGCGACAAAGATTGCCGTCTTCTGGGTATCAAGCGGTTTCAGACCATAGTAGCCTTCTTGCTGCACACCACCGGCCCAGCCGCCCATGCAGTGCATGCCGAATATGAGCTTGTACGGTTTCTTGTTGTCGTAATTGTCAGGAATGTCGATACGGATGGTGCGCTTGCCCTTGCTCCACTGGAATTCGTAGCTGCCGGACTTGACGCGATTCCAGGTCTTGCCGCAACCACGGGTGGGAACCGGATCATTCTTTAAGCCCCAACCGTAGGCGTACTGCGGTTCGGCCTTCGGCTTTTTCACCGTAAGAGCAAGATTCGTGTCGAGCTTATTCAAAAGCACCGAAAGGGTATCGAAACCGTCGGCAATGACCTTGAGCGTTTCGTTGGTCGTCAGCCTTGCAAGAGCAGCCTTTTGGCCGTTAGCGAAAGAGGCTCCGTAATTGCCATTAGAAGTAAAGCGGATGCTGCGTTGTGCACTTCCGATTTTCACGTTCGCATAGTAAGCCCCTTGGGCCTTGACGCATGCCTGCAAATCGAGGCTGCCCGAACCATAAAGGGTTTCGCTCATCAGGCGATTACCCATCATGTCGAAGATCTGGACCTGTACGGGTTCACTGGAACGTTGAGAGAAAGAAAGAACGCCGTTATTGACGCTGATATAGCCCGGAAGCACGCGTCCCATCACAGACATTCCTTCTTCGTGGAATTTAAATTCACCCTTGTCATCGGTCTTGGTAGAAAGGCCATTTTTGACAAGTAAAACAGATGCACCGCTTACCGCGCCGCCCTGTTCGTCACTCACTTTGCCCGTAAGCGTAAAGGCACTAGCCGATACAGCCATTGCGCAAGCGAGAGCCAGAGATTCCCAAACACTCTTTTTCATAGTAGCTCCTTATATTGCTTTTATGGAAAATAAATTCAAAAGGGAGCCATTGTTCACGCCGAAAGGCAATTGGTTTGGACAAAATATCCAAAAGCAGGTTTAAGAGATTTTACAAGGCCGCCGTTTTACAGCAATTTTAAGCGAATCAGAGCAAAGAAAAGGCCGGAATATACTATTTTATTACGCAAATAACATCTAGTTTGGAGAAAATATGAAAAAGCTTTGGACGCTCATTGCAAGCACCATGTTGGTTGCTTCCGTCGCATTTGCTCAGGACGACTTTGATCCTGAATATACCGATCAGGCCGAAGAACAGGTCGCTGAACAAGCAGAAGAACAAGCTGAAGAGCAACCCGCCGAACAGGAACAGGTTGCTGAACCTGTAGAAGAAAAGGCTAACGTAGCAGAAGAACCTGCTCCGGCACCCGCTCCGGCTCCGCAGTACCAGGCTAGCGCTCAAGAGCCCGCACAAGAAAACGTCCAGAATGACGAATACGCTCCGGCAAACGCCAACAACACGCCCTTCTTTGGCTTCGGTGTGAAGTTCGCCTTCAATTACGGCAGAATGTTCGGCTTCAAGGAAGACCTCGACAACGATAGCGACATCGACGGAACCCCGTCGGGCATCGGTTTTGACGGTGGTATCATGTTCCGCATCCAGATGATTCCGAACCTGTACTTTACCCCCGAGGTCAACATTGCCCATATTACCACCGAACACGAATTCATGCACCTCAAGCGCAAGTACGTTTCTACGGACTTGGAACTCCCCTTGCTGATGCGCGGCGTCATTGCCAATAGATTCTACGTGACCGGCGGCGCCCAGTTCAACTTCACCTTGAGCAGCAAGGCTAAAATCGACGCCGTTGAAAACGCCACCTTGGACATCCCGGTCAAAAGCAACGAAAAAGTCGAACAGGCAACGTTTGGATTCGGCATTGTAGCCGGTGCAGGCGTCAACATTGTTGCAGGTCTCTTCTTCGACTTCCGCTTCTACATGGGCATCACGGAACTCTACCCCGACGTGAAGACCCTGGACGACCTGGAATTCGCTACGGGCGATTACTCCTTGGTTGACATGTCTGGCGCAAGAATGATGAAGTTCAAGGTCGGTCTCAGCTACTGGATTATCTAATTGAAATTCCTTTCGAACTTGACTTACAAGGAATGTGCCCCTGTAGTTACTGCAGAGGCCATGCGCTTCTTGGATGGAGACACCAAGAGGAGCCGCGTTTCTAGCGCCGGATTTCCGCCGTTTTGGGAACCCCAAACCGAAATTGACGCAGAATTCGTAGATGGATTCGCTACCGCCATCGATGCCGGATACGGCCTGATGAAATTGGCGGGGCAAAAGCTCTTTGAAAAAGCAATTGATATGCTCGGCGAAAACCGCGAAGGCAAATCGGTCGCCGTATTTGTCGGCGGCGGAAACAACGGCGGCGACGGCCTCGTTCTTTCCAAATTGCTGATTGAAGCAGGTATTCCCTGTACAGTCTATTCGCTCGCCAAGGCCGAAACCTTCAAGAACGAAGCGGCCATGGCGTACCAGGATTTCTCGGAAAGCGGCGGAAAGCTCATTGTCATTAATGACCTCCCCGTACACGAACCGAAATTCGCTCTTGCCGTGGACTGCATGCTCGGCAACGGAGCCTCGGGCGAACTGCGCCCGGCCTTTGCTCGAGTCGTCATCAACTTGAACGAATGGAACATTCCGATTCTTGCAGCAGACGCCCCTACCGGTTTTGATTCTTCGGAACACCGCTGCGGCGAAAACTGCATTCAAGCCACCGAGACGCTTGTCTTTGGTCTCCCCCGCTTGGACGCCTACACCAACGAAGGCGCTCGCGTTTTCGGCAAGACGACGGTCGAACCGCTCGACTACCCCGAAAACCTGATTGACAAAGTCCTGTCGGGCGTATTCCTCGCCACCGAAGACATGATTCCGGCATTGCTCCCCGACCGCGACGAATTTGGCGACAAGCGCAGCCAAGGTACCGCCATGGTGATTGCTGGTTCCGGCAATATGACCGGGGCAGCCGCCCTTTGTACCAAGGCATGCCTTAGAAGCGGTGCAGGCCTTGTCACAACGGCAACACCGAAGGCTTTGCTCCCGGCTTTGCAATCCAAGCTTGACGAGCCCGTATTCTACGGTATAGGAAATGCGACGACAGACAAGCTTTCGATTATGCACTTGATGCAGTTGCAGGATATCGCGACACACCAAAACGCCATCGCCATCGGTCCCGGACTTGGAACCGACACCGAAACGCAAGACGCAGTCCGCATGTTCCTGACCGGACTCACGATTCCCGTGGTTGTCGACGCCGACGCGATTAACGCCTGTGGTTCTGCATTCTTCTGCATGGAAGGCGGCCCTGCGAATGCGATTGTCACGCCGCACAAGCGCGAATGGGAACGCAACTTCGGTCCGCTTCCGGCAAACGAATGCTTTTACCCGGAATACCTGCAGCAGTTTGCGACGCAGTTCAAGATTACGATTGTACTGAAGGGTTGCCCCACTTACGTGGCGATTCCCGACGGACGCGTGTACGTGATTCCGGCCCGCAACTCGGGCCTAGCGAAGGGCGGTGCAGGCGATGTGCTTACCGGCATTATCACCGCACTACTCGCACAGGGTTTGCCCACCGCAGAAGCAGCCGTACTCGGCGTACTCCTGCACCAGAAAGCAGGCCGACTCACGCGCGAAAAAATGGGAGCATTTGGAATGCTCCCGACTGACGTCATTGAAATGTTGCCCGCAGCATTTAGTTGCTAAGGCTACTAATGTCATGCCGCACTTGATGCGGCATCTCCTTTTCTACTAAAGTAGTTCAGAAACCAGTTTGTCCAGCGCAGCTTCGGATTCGGCGCTGAGCGTAGACTTCACCGTCACCACGGTTTCGGCAAGCGTCACGTTCTTGAGCGTGGCGAGGATTTCCGTCATCTTCTTGGCAGCCATCGGAGCCCACGTGCCATTTTCCACGACGCCCACCTTGCGGTTGCTGTAATTCTTTGCCTTCAGGTGGTTCAGGAAGTCTTCCATGACCGGGAAGAGGCCTGCGTCATAAGTAGGAGCGGCCACCACCATGCGGTCGTAGCGGAAGGCGTCTTCGATGACTTCGGCCATGTCGCTGCGGGCAAGGTCAGAGACCACCACCTTCTCAACACCGGCGGCCTTGAGCTTTTCGCCGAGCAATTCCGCGGCCTTCTTGGTTCCGCCGTAAATAGAGGCGAATGCCACGAGCACGCCCTTGTCTTCGGGAGCGTAGCTGCTCCAGGTGTTGTACTTGTCGATGTAGTAGCCGAGGTTTTCGGTGAGCACCGGACCGTGCAGCGGGCAAATCGTCTTGATGTCAAGCGTGGCGGCCTTCTTGAGAACCGCCTGCACCTGGTTGCCGTACTTGCCCACAATGTTGAAGTAGTAGCGGCGAGCTTCGCATGCCCAGTCATCCGGGTCGGCATCGTACACGCCGAACTTGCCGAAGGCATCGGCTGCGAACAGCACCTTTTCACTCTGTTCATAGCTGAACAGCACTTCGGGCCAGTGCACCATCGGGGCACCGATAAACTGCAATGTGTGAGCACCAAGAGAAAGCGTTTCTCCTTCCTTCACAGCCTGCGTCTTGGTCGTTGCAGGCAGCGTCATAAATTGCGGCAACAGCGCGAAAGCCTTGGCAGAAGCGACCAAAGTCGTTTCAGGATACTTCGCCATGAAATCAGCAATGCCACCGGCATGGTCCGGTTCCAGGTGATGAATCACTAGGTAATCCGGCTTGCGGCCAGCGAGAGCAGCTTCCAGATTGGCAAGCCACTCGCCCACCTTGTGCGCATCGACCGTATCCGTCACGGCAATCTTTTCGTCCACAATTACATACGAATTGTACGCCATGCCCTCGGGCACCACGTACTGGCCTTCAAACAAATCCAAGTCGCGGTCATCGACACCGATGTACTTGATATTTTCGCTAAAATTCTTCATGATAAATCCTTTTTTGTAGAAATTTAAAAAAAGCCCGCAGAATCGGCAGAAATTTTGATGACATCGAACATGAAATGCATTAAGGATAAATTGATTCAATCTTCCAAGAAATACTGCACGTTCGTTACGACGCGCACTTTCTTGATATACGGCGTATTTTCGTCGCGGTCTTCAATGGAGAACACGCCCTGCGTTGCCGTCTTGATTTTGCCGAGTTTGCTATCGGAGTCCTTCGCAAACTTTTCGGCGGCACTCCTTGCATTCTTTGTCGCCTCGTCAATCATGGCGGGCTTGATTTCGTTGAGACCGTTAAAGCTATAGACGGTGCGATACTGGTAATCGCTACCGCTAAAAGCGATTCCATGCTTCAGGAGTTCGCCCTGTTTTTCCATGGTTTTACGGACAAGTTCCACATCGTTCGTGGCCACCGTTGCCACAACTGTCGCGACATAGCGATAAGCATGCTTGCCGCCACTGTAGAGTTCGCCATCGGCATCAACGATGGCCGGGGTCGAGTATGTGATATTTTCTTTTTTCACGCCGTTTTCGAGCAGGAACTTTTCAAGTATCTGCGACTTGGACTGTAACGTTGCAGAAAGTTCAGCAAGATCGTTGCCCACCTCTTTGTACACAATCGGCCAAATCACGAAATCAGCCGAAACTTCGCGTTCGGCAAGTCCGCGCACGAATACCACACGGTCGCGGTCCTTGACATCGATTTGGGCCCGATAGAAAAATGCGCCCAAGCACAAAACGGCAACTGCCAAAATGATTGCTTCTTTAACTCTTGATTGCATATCCAACTCCTTTTTTACATGAATCCAATATACAAATTTTCTACATTCAAAGCATGCCTGAAAAGACTCTACTTTTGCTCGACTCATACGCACTTGCGTTCCGCATGTTTTACGCCTATTCGCAGAACCCGCTGAAAAACAGCCAGGGCGAAGAGGTTTCGATGATGCACGGTTACTGGGGCGCAGTACTCCGCATTCTTGCCAAGCACAAGCCGACGCATTTCGCCATCGCACGCGATGTGGCGCACACCAAGACTTTCAGGCACGAACTTTACCCAGACTACAAGGCCAATCGCGGGCCCATGCCCGAAGAAATGGCGGCTCAGATGCCGCTGTTGGGCGAAAGTCTGGAAGCGAGCGGAATCCCGCTCTTGTCGGAACCGGGTTACGAAGCGGACGACGTGATGGCAAGTACCGCCATGGCCGCGGTCGAAGCGGGCTTTGACCATGTGGTGATTTTAAGTAAAGACAAGGATATGTCGCAGATCGTAACCGACAAGATCCATCTTTTCCACCTGACGAAGGGTGCCGACGGCATTGACTTTGGCCCTGAACAGGTGCTTGAAAAATACGGTCTTCCGCCCGAAAAAATCCGCGACTACTTGGCGCTCATGGGTGACGCAAGCGATAACGTTCCCGGTGTACCCAAGGTGGGCCCGAAGACTGCCATCCAGCTGCTGAACGATTACGGCGACATGGACAACCTGTACGCGAACCTCGACAAGATTACCAAGAAGGGTTTGCACGACAATTTGGCGAACAACCGCGAAAAGGCATTCCTCAGCCGCGAACTGGTGACGCTTCAGACCAAGCGAGCCTTTAGTGGCAACCTCGACACGCTGGAATACAACGGCCTGCACGTAGACACCTTGGCGCAGATGTTCAAGGATCACGAAATCAACAGTCTGCTCCGCCTTTTGGAAGGCATTCCCAGCAAGACGGGCTTTGTGCGCGAAAGCAATGGCACGGGAAGTGCAGATGGTTTAACGGGCGCAGAAGTGGAACGCGCCGACTTCCCGGTCGATGTTCCGCCGACATACATTTGTGTTGACACCGATGAAATCTTCGAGCAGATGAAGGCCGAATTTGCCGCCGCAAGCACTGTAGGCATCGACACCGAAACCGACGGCCTTGACCCGATGCAGTGCAACCTGGTAGGGCTTTGCCTGGCCGCTGCCGACAACGACGGCAAAGTAAACAAGGGTTACTACATTCCGCTCGGCCATTCCGACGAAATCGGATTCCCGCTGCCGACAGGCCCCAAAGGCAATTACGACTTGAACAAGGTCAAGGCATGGTTCAGCGAATTCATCGCCGACAATTCGCCTGTCGCCGGCACCGAAACGTCGCGAGCATTCGTTTTCCATAACGCGAAATTTGACTTGCATGTGCTGGCACGCACCTTCAAGATTCCGCAGAGCGCTATCGATAACGCAAACCTCATCGACACGCTGATCGCGGCCTGGATGCTTTCGCCGGGACAGTCTGGCCTCGGGCTCGACAACCAGGTGATGCAACGATTGCAGCACGAGATGATTCCCATCGAGAATCTCATCGGGCGCGGCAAAAACCAGATTACGTTCAATCGCGCGCCCATCAAGGAAGCCACCGAATACGGCGCCGAAGACGCAGTCTATACGCTTCGCCTGTGGGAACCGCTCCGCCGCGAGCTAGAAAAACTCGATTACGTGAAGTATTTCTTCGAGCAAGAAATGCCGCTCTTGAAGGTTCTTTTCCAGATGGAATCTGTGGGCGTGGCAATTGATGTTCCAGCTCTCAAGACTTTGGAACAAGAACTGCAGCGCCGCATCGAAAACTTGGAAAAAGAAATCTGCGACATGGCCGGTTTCGAATTCAACATCGGTTCGCCCAAGCAACTCGGCGAAGTCCTTTTTGATACGCTCGTGCTCCCCTAAATCAAGAAGCGCAGTACCGACGCCGTGGTTCTCGAAGAACTCAGTTTCAAGGCGCCGCACCCGATTGTTTTCGCCGTCATCGAATACCGCGAACTCAAGAAAATGCAGAGCACCTATATCACGGTGCTCCCAACGCTGGTGAATCCAGATACCAAGCGCATTCACACGAGCTTTATCCAGTGGGGCACTGCAACGGGTCGCCTCTCTAGCCGCGATCCGAACCTGCAGAACA